>NZ_JBWGQW010000027.1:0-18763 GCF_056332225.1 Thermus sp.
CCCCCGGAAGGGGGAATGGCTTATGGAGAGGCGTCTATACTTTGGTGACAACCTCGAGGTCCTTCGGGAGCACATCCCCGACGAGAGCGTGGACCTGGTTTACCTTGACCCTCCGTTCAACTCCAAGGCCGACTACAACGTTATCTTCCGGGAGCACTCGGGGAAGGGGCCAGGCGCCCAGATCAAGGCCTTTGAGGACACGTGGAGCTGGGGTGAGGAGAGCGAGCGGGCCTTGGGTGAGGTCCTGGAACGCCACGGAAGGCTGGGTGAGTTCTTGGAGTTCATGGTGCGCTCCCTGGGCAAGAACGACCTCTCGGCCTACCTGGTGATGATGGCGGTGCGCCTCCTGGAGCTTCACCGGGTCCTCAAGCCCACGGGGAGCCTTTACCTGCATTGCGACCCCACAGCGAGCCACTACCTTAAGGTCATCCTGGACCAGATCTTCGGACCCAGGAACTTCCGCAACGAGGTCATTTGGAAGCGAACCTTCGCTCACGGGGGAGCACAGCGTTGGGCGCGAGTACACGACACCATTCTTTTTTACACCAAGACCGACAAATACACGTGGAACCAAACCTTTGAGCCCCCCTCAGAAGATTATGTGAAAAAGTTTTATCGGCACAAAGATGAGCGGGGTATCTATCGTACAGTTACGCTTACTGGTCCAGGAGCTTCTGCTGGGCCTTCGGGTCAGCCTTGGCGTGGGATTAACCCAAGCCGTTCTAACCGGCACTGGGCTGTACCAGACCCAGATGCCCTACCCGAATGGTTCGTTCTGCCACCGAACTGGGAGGAGCTTTCACCTCAAGAGCGCCTTGATTTGCTTGATGCTGCAGGGCTTATTCATTGGCCGAAAAAGGAAGGTGGGATTCCCGAGTATAAGCGGTATCTGGAAGCCTACCGCGGAACTCCTATCCAAGATGTTATCACCGACATTCCCCCGCTAAGCCACCAATCCAAAGAGCGCCTGGGCTACCCCACCCAGAAGCCCGTGGCCCTGCTCAAGCGCATCCTCCAGGCCAGCTCCAACCCCGGGGACGTGGTCCTGGACCCTTTCTGCGGGTGCGGCACGGCCCTGGCCGCCGCCGAGGAGCTTGGGCGCGGCTGGATCGGGATTGACATCACCCACCTCGCCATCACCCTCATCCAAGCCCGGCTCAAGCGGGACTTTGGCCTGGAGCCGGGGAAGGACTACGAGGTCCTGGGGACGCCCAAGGACCTGGAAAGCGCCCGCTTTCTTTTCGGAAAGGACCCCCACCAGTTCCAGCTCTGGGCCCTGGGCCTAGTCGGGGCTCAGCCCTACGGGGACCCCAAGAGAGGCAAAAGGGGAGGGGACACCGGGATTGACGGCATGCTCTTCTTCCGGGACCCGGCGGGAAACAAGCTGGAGAAGGCCGTGGTCCAGGTGAAGGGCGGGGAGCGCCTCGCCCCTAGCATGGTGCGGGACCTTCGGGGCGTGATGGAGAGGGAGAAGGCGGCCTTCGGCCTCCTCATCACCCTCAGCGAGCCCACCAAGGGCATGCGGGAAGAAGCGGCCAAGGCGGGCCTGTACCGATGGGGAAGCCAGTCCTACCCCAGGCTCCAGATTCTCACCGTGGAGGACCTTCTTGCGGGAAAGCGCCCCCACCTTCCCGTAGGTAGCCTCAACGTGAGCTACGAGCGCAAAGAGGTGCGGACGGCGAAGACGGCGAAGCGGAATGGGGATATGGACCCCTTGTTCTAAGTACCCCGCCGCGGCGGGGGCCCCAAAAGGGCTTTCCTAAAGCCAAAGCTTGGGCATCCCATGTGGCAAAGCCAAGGTGCGGGCGCTTAGCGCTTTGCGGTGTTATCGCTCCTGCCTTGGGGGGTGCAAGAGGGGGGTAAGCCGGCATAAACCATCCCCCCGAGGCAGGCCTCGAGGGGAGCCAGGGCAGGGCGTAAGCCGGGTTCTGTTTTTGCGGTCATCTCTCTGGGACCGGTGTCGCCACCGGCCTCAAGCGGCCCATCCCGCAGGTTCTCACGGGCCGGGCAAGCCCTCCCTGCCTACCGGGCCTTGCACCGGGTGGGGTTTGCCGTGCCCCAGCCTGTTGCCAGGCCAGGCGGTGGGCTCTTACCCCACCGTTTCACCCTTGCCCGCACCGGGGAAGCCCCGGCCGCTGGCGGTCTCTTCTCTGTGGCACTTTCCGTCGGGTTGCCCCGCCCAGCCGTTAGCTGGCACCCTGCCCTATGGTGCCCGGACTTTCCTCACCCGGAGGTTTCGGCCTCCAGGCGCGACCGCACCCCTGCCCTGGGGCGTTCATCATTTTAGCACAAACCTGGCCTAAGATGGGGAGGTGAGGGTTCCTTGGTACGCCCTTGGGCTTCTCCTCCTGGCCCTGTTGGGTCTTGCGGTGCTGGGCCTGGTCTGGCTTTTGGCGGCGGTGGCCCTGTTGGTCGGCCTGGGGTACGGAGCCTGGCAGGGGCTCAGGCGGCGGCTTTGGGGCCCCCCTTGGCGGCGCCTTCCCCCGCCCCGCTAAGTACCCCACCGCGGCTTTTGCCGCGGTGGGGGCCCCAAAAGGGCTTTCCTAAAGCCAAAGCTTGGGCATCCCGTGTTGCGAAGCCGAGGTGTGGGCACTTAGGCCTTGCTTCTTGGGCTTTCCGCCCTTAGACTGGGAGATGGTTTTCGCACGGCCAAGACCGTGCGGGAGGAGGCAAGCGTGAAAGAAGGCATCCACCCGAAGCTGGTTCCCGCCCGCATCGTCTGCGGTTGCGGCAACGTCATCCACACCTATTCGGTGAGGCCCGAGATCCACGTGGAGGTCTGCAGCAAGTGCCACCCCTTCTACACGGGCCAGCAGCGGTTCGTGGACACGGAGGGTAGGGTAGAGCGCTTCCAGCGCCGCTACGGGGACTCCTACCGCAAGGGGCGGTAGGGGCTCGCTGGACCTGGGGGCCTTAGGCCCCCAGGTTGCCTTTAAGCTTCTCCATGAGGAGGAGTCCATGCCCCCTATACTCCACCGCCAGGGTTGGATTGAGGTCATCGCCGGCCCCATGTTCTCCGGCAAGAGCGAGGAGCTCATCCGCCGGGTCAAGCGGGCCCTCATCGCCAGGCAGCGGGTGGTGGTCTTCAAGCCCCGGCTGGACGACCGCTACCACCAGGCCCATGTGGTAAGCCACGATGGAAAGAAGGTGGAGGCCATCCCCGTGGAACGCGCAAAGGAGATGGAAGCCCACCTAGACCCCCTTCCCGACGTGGTGGCGGTGGACGAGGCCCAGTTCTTAGACAGGGAACTCCTTCCCCTGGTGGAACGCCTGGCCCAAAGGGGGGTGCGGGTGATCCTGGCAGGGCTGGACCTGGACTTCCGGGGGGAGCCCTTCGGCATCATGCCCGAGCTCCTAGCCCGGGCGGAGTTCGTGGAGAAGCTCACCGCGATCTGCCCCCGGTGCGGCGCTCCCGCCACCCGAACCCAGCGCCTGGTGAACGGTCAACCGGCCCGGTACACGGATCCCGTGATCTTGGTGGGGGCTGAAGAGCACTACGAGCCCCGGTGCCGGGCCTGCCACCAGGTGGTCTATTGAGCCACGGGAAGGGGGGTGCCCGGGCGCTTCCGGAAGCGAACCTCCAGCACGCCCTGCCGTAGGGCGGCCTGGGCGGTGCCCTCCTCAATGGGCCCGGGCAGGTCCAGGGTGCGGCGGAAAGTGCCCATGGGCCGCTCCTCCAGGAGGTAGGTGCCGGGAAGGGGGTGGCGCACCCCGGCCAGGGTCACCCGGTTCCCTTCCTCGAGAAGCTCCAGGTCCTCGGGCCGCACCCCAGGGAGGTCTACCAGGAGGATGTAGTGGTCCTCGTCCTCCAGGAGGTCCACCCTGGGGACCCAGGCGGCGGGCTCCTCGCCGGTAAGCCGGTAGGCCAGCTCGGCGATGCGGTCTTGCAGTTCTTTTAGCTTCCGCAGGGTTTCCAGGCGGTCCAGGCGCTCCAACATGCCCTTAGCATAAGGGATGTGGAGGCCGTCCCCGTTCTCGCCGGGCCCACGGGTAGCGGCAAGACCCTCCTCGCCTTGAGGCTTGGGGAGGAGTTGCCCCTCGAGGTCATCTCCGCGGACGCCACCATGGTCTACCGGGGCCTGGACATCGGCACGGACAAACCCTCTCCTGGGGAAAGGGCGCGGGTGCCCCACCACCTAGTGGACGTCCTGGAGCCCTACGAGGCCATGAGCGTGGCCCGGTTTCTGGACCTGGCGGAAGAGGCCATCGCCGAGGTGAGGGCCAGGGGGCGCCTCCCCTTGGTGGTGGGGGGAACGGGGTACTACATCCGGGCCCTCTCCGAGGGGCTCCACGACCTCCCCCCACCCGACCCCGGGGTCCAGGAGGCCCTTTGGCGGGAGCTTAGGGAGCGGGGCTTTCAGGCTCTATGGGAGGAGCTTTCCCGGGAAAGCCCAGAGGACGCCTTCCGCGTGGGGAAGAACCCCCGGCGCCTGGTGCGGGCCCTGGAGGTTCTGAGGCGCACCGGCACCCCCCCGGCCCGCTTTCCCAAAAGGCCCCCCCGCTTCCGCTACCAAAAGCTCGTCCTCTGGCCCGAAAGGGCCTGGCTTTTCCAAAGGTTGGAGGAGAGGGCCAGGGCCCAGTTCGCCCGGGGCTTGGTGGAGGAGGTCAAGGGCCTTCTCGCCCGCTACCCCGAGATGCCCACCGCCCTGCAGGCCATCGGCTACAAGGAGGTGGCGGGTTATCTCCGGGGAGAATACGGCCTGGAAGAGGCCCTTCTTAGGGACATCCGGGCGGTAAAGGCCTACGCCAAGAGGCAGTACACCTGGTTCCGGCATGAACCCGGGGACGTGGCCTACTTGCCTCGAGGGGGCGAGGAGGCGTACCTGGGCTTTCGGGACTGGCTTCGCCTCCACTTCCGGCTATAGTGGGGGCATGTTGGCCTACGAGATCCGCGCCCGGGTGGCCCGCGGGGAGGTTTCTCCCCTCGAGGTGGCCGAGGCCTACCATAGGCGGGTCCGGGAGCTGGACCCTGGGCTTGGGGCCTTCCTCACCCTCAACGAGGAGGTTTTGCAGGAGGCCCGGGAGCTGGACCCCCGCCTGCCCCTTGCGGGCTTGGTGGTGGCCGTGAAGGACAACATCGTAACCCGAGGCCTCCGCACCACCGCGGGAAGCCGCCTCCTGGAGAACTTCCTTCCTCCCTACGAGGCCACGGCGGTGGCGAGGCTTAAGGCCCTGGGCGCCCTGGTCCTGGGCAAGACCAACCTGGACGAGTTCGGCATGGGCTCCTCCACGGAGCACTCCGCCTTTTTCCCCACCCGAAACCCCTTTGATCCCGACCGGGTCCCTGGGGGCTCCAGCGGGGGAAGCGCCGCGGCGGTGGCGGCCGACCTCGCCCCCCTCGCCCTGGGCTCGGACACGGGGGGAAGCGTGCGCCAGCCCGCGGCCTTCTGCGGGGTCTACGGCCTCAAGCCCACCTACGGCCGGGTGAGCCGCTTTGGCCTCATCGCCTACGCCTCGAGCCTGGACCAGATCGGCCCCATGGCCCGCTCCGTGCGGGACCTCGCCCTCCTCATGGACGCCGTGGCCGGCCCCGACCCCCTGGACGCCACCAGCCTGGACCTTCCCCCCCGCTTCCAGGAAGCCCTGGAGGGGCCCCTTCCTCCCCTCCGCCTCGGGGTGGTGCGGGAGGGGCTTTCCGGCAACAGCCCAGGGGTGGAGCGGGCCCTGGAGGGGGCTTTGCAGGTGTTCCAAGACCTCGGTTTTGCCGTGCGGGAGGTTTCCTGGCCTTCCCTGCCTCTGGCCCTCGCCGCCTACTACGTCCTGGCTCCGGCGGAGGCGAGCTCCAACCTGGCCCGCTATGATGGCACCCTCTACGGGTTCCGCGGCGAGGGGGAGGAGGTGGAAGGGATGAGGATGGCCACCCGGGCCCGCTTTGGCCTCGAGGTCAAAAGGCGCGTCCTCGTGGGGACCTTCGTCCTCTCTAGCGGCTACTACGAGGCCTACTACGGCCGCGCCCAGGCCTTCCGCCGCCGCCTCAAGGCCGAGGCCAGGGCCCTCTTCGGGGAGGTGGACCTCCTCCTCCTGCCCACCACCCCCCACCCCGCCTTTCCCTTGGGGAGCCGCCCCGATCCTCTCGCCATGTACCGCGAGGACCTCTACACCGTGGGGGCGAACCTCGCGGGACTTCCCGCCCTCTCCTTCCCCGCGGGGTTTGAGGGGCACCTGCCCGTGGGCCTCCAGCTCCTCGCCCCTTGGGGGGAGGACGAGCGGCTTCTTCGGGCGGCCCTCGCCTTTGAGGAGGCCACGGACCGCGCGTTCCTTCGCACGCCCTTGGGAGAGGCCCTCTAGAGGGGGGCGGAAGGGATGGACCCCGCCTTCCGCGTTCGCCTCGCCACCCGCCTCGCCCGGCGCCTCAGGGCCGAGGGGAGGCCCCTTCCCCTTCCCCTCCTGGGGGAGGCCTTGGGGCTTCGGGGCCCCGTGGCCCCGGTGGTGGGCCCCTTATTGGACGGGCGGTTCATCCCCGGGGAGGAGGTGGGGCTTTGGGAGTGGCGCTACCCCTTTCCCCACCCGGGGGAACCGGTGGTCCTTCTGGACCTGGAAACCACCGGCCTGGCCCCGGGGGTGAGCGAGATCATTGAGCTCGCCCTGGTGCGGCTGGAGGGCAAGGAGCGGCGAGCTTTTCAAAGCCTGGTGCGCCCTTCCCGGCCGCCGAGCCTCTTCGTCCAGAACCTTACCGGGATTAAGGCCTCTGAGCTGGAGGAGGCCCCGCCTCTGGAGGAGGTCTTGGCCCAGGCTTATCCCCTTCTGCAAGGGGCTACCCTGGTGATCCACAACGCCTCCTTTGACCTCTCCTTTTTGCGCCCGGCCTTGGAGGGCATGGGGTTGGGGTTGGCGAACCCGGTGGTGGACTCCATCCGCCTGGCCAAAAGGGCCCTTCGGGGACTTCGCCGCTACGGCCTGGACGCCCTTTCGGCGGTCCTGGAGCTTCCCCCCAGGAGGGAGCACCGGGCCTTGGCCGACGTGGAAAGGACCCTTGCCGTGGTCTACGAGGTGTACTATATGCTCACCGCAGGGAGTCCTCGTTCCCTAGTGGAGCTAGGGAGGTAGCATGACCGCTCGCTACGTTTTGACCAGCGCTTGCATTCAATCGGGTACCATGGCCCTCACCGCCTCCTTGCGCCAGCGCCTCCTGGGCCGGGAGCGCGTGCGCTTCGTGGACGAGGACGGGGAGGCCTACGAGGTGGAGGTGGACTGGAAGGAGGGGCTGGTGCGGGGCCTTGGGCCCTACTACCTCAAGAAGCGCCTCTCGGCCAACGAGGCCGTCCTCCTCCACTTCCGGGGCGAGGAGGTGGAGCTCAAGGCCCTGCCCCGCTCCCTCCCCCGCCTGGAGAGGCCCCGGGAAGACCCCAAGGAGGCGAAGGAAGAGGCCCCCAGGGGGGAGAAGCGCCGGGTCCGGGTGACCCCCTACCCCAAGGAAGTGCTCTTCCCCCATGAGCCCAAGGCCCTCGAGCCCCCGGGCGTCACCGAGGACCTGAGGCGGTTGGGCTTTTTCCTGGAGGGGGGCCCCCCTTGGCTCTACAAAGCTCCCCTGGGGCGGCGGCAGGTGGCGCTGGCCCTTCTCCGGCTCGGGGAGGGGAAGGTGGAGGACCTCAGGCCCTACCGGGCGCAAGGGGCGCACGTGGCCCTTCTCGCCCCGGAGTCCGAAAAGGAGGCGGTGCCCCCGGGGCTGGCTTACCTCTCCCCGGAGGCGGTGAACCGCCTGGTGCGCCTTAAAGGGCGCTTCCCCCTTTCGGCTTTGGACCTGGAGGACCTCTTGCGCCAGGGGCGGGTGGACCTGGAGGCGGTGAAGGCCCTGGAGGACCGCCTGGTGGCCGAGCTTTCCGAGCGGGGGGCTCTGGCCGCCCTCCTGCTCTTCCTCTCCCGCAAGCGCCCGGGGGAGGTGTTCTTGCTTCCGGACCTCGAGGCCGAAGCCCTGGAGGAGGGCCTTATCCCCGAGGTGGTGCGCCAGGGGGTGGAGCTTTTCGCCCAGCCCCCCTTCCTCCTCCTGAAAAGGCTTTCCCCGGGGGAGTTCCTCCTGAGGCAGGAGGTGGAGGAGGCCCTGCAGGACCTGAAGGCCTTCAGCGAGGGGATCCTCGCCCGCCTTAGCCGCGTCCGTGGGGGCGCTTGACGGGGGCGGCCTCCCCTAAAGCGAGGTCAAAGCTCCGCCTGGCCCGCTCCTTGAGGGCCTCTACCTTTTCCCAGTCGGGGAAGCGGCCGTACATGGCCGCCTTGGAGAGCTTGATGGGGTCCCCGGGGAGTTCCTGGTAGTAGGCCCCGGTCTCCTTGGCGAAGGCCGCCACCTTGGGGTCGTAGGACAGGGCGGCGAAGGGGGTGCCCGCGGCCGCCGCCAGGATGAGGCCGTGGAGGCGCATGGAGATCACGTACCCCGCCTGGGCCACCAGGTAGAGGACCCGCCTCGGGTCCGAGGTCTTCTCCACCCGGTGGTGCGGGAAGTTTTCCAGGACTTCCTCGTCGTACCCGGGCTGGAGGAGGAGGACGAGGACCTGCTTGCCCTCGTGGAACAGGTAGTTGGCGGTGACGTACAGGGTTTCTACCGCCGCCCGGCCCACCCCGGCCCGGGGGATGACCAGGACCAGGTCCTCTTCCCGCTTCACCGGGGGCGGGCTGAGGAGGAGGGCGGGGTCGGCCCCAAGCTCGGCGGGGATCCCCAGGCGCCGGGCGTACTCCAGGGAGTCCTGGTCCCTGAGGATCACCGGCACGCCCTTTAGGGCCCTTTGCACCCGCCTCTCCCCGGAGGGGGATAGGGGCCCCAGGGACTGGTTGAAGACCACCACCCGCTTCTTGAAGAGGCGGGCGAGGCGGAGGACCGAGAGGTAGTAGGTGAGGCTTAGGGCGCTGGTGGCGTCCTGCAGGAGCCCCCCGCCCCCCAAAAGCCAGAGGTCCGCCCGGAGGAGGGCGAGGGGGTTTAGGCGGTGGAAGGCCCGCACCCCGTGCTCCTCCCGCGTCCTTCGGGGCTCCCCCGAGAGGGCCACCACCTCGTGGCCCCGGGCCCGCACCTCCCGGGCGATGGCCTCGAGGATGGCCTCGTCCCCCGCGTTTTTGAACCCGTAGTACCCCGCTACCCCAACCACCATGTCCTCAGCCTCCTTACCAGGATAACCCCGATTAGCCCCAGGAGGAGGCCCAGGAGGGCGCCGTTCAGCACCCGGAAGAGGGAGATGAGGAGGGGCGTGTGGAAGTGGCTGAAGGTGTTCAGGATGGAGGCGACGCCTAGGCCTGCCAGGAAGAGGAGGGCGTTTTGCAGGTAGCGCGGCCAGGGGAGGAGGAGGGCCAGGGGAAAGAGGGCGTGCCCGAAGACCTCCTTGAACCGGGGGCGCACCATGAGGTCCTGGAGGAAGCTTCTTAGCTTCAGCTCCAGCTCCGGCACCAAGGGGGCGTCGTTGCCCCGGCGCAGGAGGGCGAAGGCCAGAAGGGCCAGGGCCAACCCTCCCAGGGCCACCTCTCCCAAGCGCAGGGGGTGGGCGTAGAGGCGGGCGAGGGCCTCTTTGAAATCTTTTTCCAGGAAGCTCAAGGCCACCAGGAGGGGCGGGACGAGGAGGGTGAGGGAAACCCCTTTGAAGGGGGCGAGGCCCAGGACCGCGGCCGGGCTCGAGCCCAGGGCGCTGAGGAAGACCGCCCCCATGAGGGCGTATCCCAGGCTCCGCGCCCACAGCCAAAGCCCGTTTCTGGGCCCCAAAAAGCCCAGCACCGGAAAGACCAGGGCGGCAAGGAGGGCCCCCGCTTGGCTACCGGCGTACCCCAGGGCCAGCAGGAGGAGGAGGAAGGCCACCCAGGGCCCGTACACGGGAAGCCCCAAGGCCAAAAGCCCAAGGCCCGCCCCTACCCCCACCCAGGCGGCGTAGCGCAAGGGGCTTGGCGCGAAGTCCCGGGGCCTAGGGGTCCCCAGGGGGATGTGGCTGGCCCTTAGCCCTTCCTTTAGGCGGGCGAGGAGGCGGGCGGTCTCTTGGGGGTAAGGGTAGGGCCTGAGGTAGAGGAGCTGGTGCCCCCGCTCCCGGGCGGCGAGGGTGTATTTATCCGCCGCTTCCTCGGGGCTTAGGGTGAGCTGCCACTCGTAGCGGAGGCTGAAAAGCCTGAGCACCCCGGCCTCGCGGAAGGCCTGGAAGCCGGGCTGGGGCGTGCCCTCAATAAGGGCCACGGGCCGCCGCACCAGGGCCCGGGCCTCCTCCAGGCGGTAGGGGTACCCCAGGGCCTCGAGGCCGGCGAAGACCACGGCGTCGGCCTCCTTCGGCACCAGGGGCAACTCTGGGTCCAGGCGGCGAAGGCGCTGGTTGATGGGCCGCACCGCCACGTAAAACCCCTGGGCCTTGGCCGCCGCGATCTCCTTCAGGTCGTAGAAGGCGGGGAAACCCTGGACGTCCACCGGGAAGCCGAGCCAGGGCCCGAGCTTTTCCGAGGGTAGGGCGTAGGCCCGCTCCAGGAGGGCGAGAAGCTTGGGGTCCCCCTTCAGGTAGAACCAGCCCGGCCTGGCGGGAAGCCCCTCTTCCTGAAGCTCCCTCCCTTGGCGGTAAAGGAGGACCCCATTCGCGACCCAGTCCTTGACGAACCGCTCGGGGAAGGCCACCCCGTTCACCCCCAGGGCCCGGTAGGCGGCGAGGGCCTCCAGGAGGCTCTTCCCCTGGGTCTTGGCCTCTTCCCTCACCGCCTCGGCGTCCAGGAGGAGGACCACGGGTCCCGGGCGCTCCGCCTGGAGCCTGGGGAAAAGGGCCAGGAGGGAGGGGACGAGGGCGAGGAAAAGAAGAAGGTGCAGAAGCCGCTTCATGCTGTTCTCCCCTCCCCCAGGCGGTTCGGGGTAGCCTCGCCGCCCGTGCTACCCCCAGCGATGAAAGGCTTGGCGGTGCTCACCCCTCCATGATAAGGGGCGGCCTCAGCGGGCCACGGCCGCGGGCTCCTGGGAGTGGCCGATGGCCTTTTCGCTTTCCGGGTCAAAGGCGTGGAGGCGGCCCGTGTCCGCCAGGAGCTCCACCCGGTCCCCAGGCCGCACGGGGGCGTGGCCGTCCACCTTGGCCACCAGAACGGTGCCGTCTACGCTCACGTGGAGCTCCGTCTCCGCCCCCAGGGGCTCCACCACCTCCACCTCGCCCCGGAGGACGTTTTCCTCCTCGGGGATCACCGAGTAGCCCTTGAGGCCCAGGTGCTCGGGGCGGACGCCCATCCAGACCTCCTTCCCGGCGTAGGGCCGGAGGCTTTGCGCCAGGACGGGGTTAGCGCGGATGCGGAAGCCCGGGGCCACCAGGTAGACCCGCTCTCCCTGGGCCTCCACCGAGGCCTTGACGAAGTTCATGGAGGGGCTACCGATGAAGCCCGCCACGAAGCGGTTGGCGGGGAAGTCGTAGAGGCGGAGGGGGGTGTCCACCTGCTGGACCTCCCCGTCCCGCATCACCACGATGCGGTGGCCCAGGGTCATGGCCTCCACCTGGTCGTGGGTCACGTAGATGGTGGTGACCCCGAGGCGCCGCTGGAGCTTGGCGATCTCGGCCCGCATCTCCACCCGGAGCTTGGCGTCCAGGTTGGAGAGGGGCTCGTCCATGAGGAAGACCTTGGGCTCCCGCACGATGGCCCTTCCCATGGCCACCCGCTGGCGCTGGCCGCCCGAGAGCTCCCGGGGCTTGCGGTTGAGGAGGTGCTCAATCTTCAGGATGCGGGCGGCCTCCTTCACCCGCCGGTCAATCTCGTCCTTGGGGTAGCGCCGCAGGCGGAGCCCGAAGGCCATGTTTTCGTAGACGTTCATGTGGGGGTAGAGGGCGTAGTTCTGGAAGACCATGGCGATGTCCCGGTCCTTGGGGGGGACGTCGTTCACCAGGCGGTCGCCGATGTAGATCTTGCCCTCGGAGATCTCCTCCAGCCCGGCGATCATGCGCAAGGTGGTGGTCTTGCCGCAACCCGAGGGGCCCACGAAGACCACGAACTCCCCGTCCTCGGTTTCCAGGTTGAAGTCCTTGACCGCCACCACCTTGCCGAAGCGCTTCCACACGTGCTCCAGCCTTACCTTGGCCATCTCTACCTCCTCGCCCCGCGCTCTGAGCCGCTTCGGACCCATCGGGGGCTTGGGGACATTGTACCCCTGGCGGCGGTGGGGGTGGTATCCTCAGGGCCGGGCCTGCGGGCCTTCCCATGCTGAGGTTGGAGAACATCACCAAGCGCTTTGGTCCCGTGGTGGCCAACCGCGGGGTGAGCCTCGAGGTGAAGAGGGGAGAGGTCCTGGCCCTCCTCGGGGAGAACGGGGCGGGGAAAACCACCCTGGTGAGCCTCCTCTACGGCCTTTACGCCCCCGATGAGGGGCGCATCCTCCTGGAGGGCCAGGAGGTGGTCATTCCCTCCCCCAGGGCGGCCCAAAGGCTTGGCATCGCCCTGGTGCCCCAGCACCCCGAGCTCGTGGAGGCCCACTCGGTGGCGGAGAACCTGGCCTTGGGCCTGGAGCTCCCCCCCTTTTTCTCCCGCCGGGCGCTTCTGAAGCGGCTCCAGGCCCTCCTCCAAGACCACCCCCTGGGGGTGGACCTACGGGCCCCCGTCCACCGCCTCTCCGCCGGGGAGAAGCAACGGGTGGAGCTCCTAAGGGCCCTCCTCTCCCGGCCCAAGGTGCTCATCCTGGACGAGCCCACCAGCGTCCTCACCCCCAAGGAGGCCGAGGACCTTTTCCAGGAGGTGCGGAGGCTTAAGGAGAGGGGCCTCGCCATCCTCTTCATCAGCCACAAGCTGGACGAGGTCCTGGACATCGCCGACCGCATCGTCGTTCTCCGGGCCGGGGAAAAGGTGGGGGAGGTGTGGCGGGCGGAGGCGGACAAGGGGCTCCTGGTGCGCCTCATGGTGGGCCGGGGGGTGGCCCCGCCCCCCAAGGCCCCGCCCCCCCGGGAGGAGGTGCTCTTGGAGGTGGAGAACCTCCTGGTTCCCCGGCACGGCTTTCCCCTGCAGGGGGTTTCCTTCGCCTTGCGGGCGGGGGAGATCCTGGGCATCGCCGGGGTGGCGGGAAGCGGGCAGAAGGAGCTCCTCGAGGCCCTGGCCGGCCTTCGCCCCTACCGGGGCCGGGTGCGCCTTCTGGGTAGCCCCATTCCCCAGGACCCGGCCCGGCTCTTCGCCCTGGGGGTGGCCCACATCCCCGAGGAACGGAGCACGGGCGTGGTGGCGGGGATGAGCGTGGCGGAGAACCTGGCCCTGCGCACCTATCCCCGCTACGCCCGGCGGGGGCTTCTGGACTACGGCCGCATGGAGCGGGACGCCGAAGCCTTGATGCGCCGCTACGGGATCCAGGCCCCCTCCCCCCGCGCTCCCGTGCGGTTCCTCTCCGGCGGGAACGTGCAGAAGGTCATCCTGGCCCGGGAGCTCAAGGAGGGTCCTAGGCTGGTTTTGGCCATGCATCCCACCTACGGGGTGGACGTGGGGGCGGCGGAGGAGGTCCACGGGAGGCTTGTGGACCTTGTCCGGGAAGGGGGGGCGGTGCTTTTGGTGAGCGAGGATCTAGACGAGATACTCTCCCTTTCCCACCGGGTGGCGGCCCTGTACCGCGGCCGCCTGGTGGGGCCCATTTCCCGGGAGGAGGCGAGCCGGGAGCGCTTGGGCCGGATGATGACGGAGGGGCGGGCATGAGGCTGGAGCTGGACCCAGCGCCTTCCTTGCGCAAGGTGGCCTTGACCTACGCCGCTTTTCTGCTCCTCGCCCTTTCCGCTTTGGCCCTCCTCTTCCTCGCCTACGGGGTTTCCCCCTTGCGGGCCTTGGGGATCCTCCTTTCCCCCCTGGCCGATCCCCTGGGGCTTTCCGAGATCGCCCGGCGGGCCATACCCCTGCTTCTCATCGGCTCCGGTCTGGCCTTCGCCTTCCGCGTGGGCTTCTTCAACATCGGGGCCGAGGGGCAGCTTCTTTTGGGAGCCGTGGGGGGGGCTTACGTGGCCCTCTTCCTTCCCCCGGGGCCCTGGACCCTGCCCCTCATGTTCCTCCTGGGGGGGATCTTGGGCGCCTCGTGGGCGGGCCTGGCGGCCTGGCTCAGGGTGCGCTTCGGGGCCAGCGAGATCCTCACCACGCTCATGCAGAACTACCTGGCCTACTACCTGGTGGTCTACCTGGTGGCGGGACCCTGGAAGGGGCGGATGGTCTTCGGCTTTCTCTACACCGACCGCTTCCCTGAGGCGGCGGACCTGCCCCGCCTTGGGGACACCTTGGTCCACTGGCCCACCCTCCTTCTGGGGGTAGGGGCGGCCTTGGCCTTGCAGGGGCTTCTTTTCCGCACCCCCCTGGGCTTTGCCCTGAGGGTCTTGGGGGAAAACCCTTCCGCGGCCCGCTACCTGGGCCTGCCCGCCGGGCGGCTTCTCCTCGTTGTGGGAGGGGTTTCCGGCTTCCTTTCAGGCCTTGCGGGGGTGGGGGAGGTGGCGGGGGTCCACCACCGTCTGCTGGAGCCCGCCCAGATCTCCTTGGGCTACGGCTTCACCGCCATCCTCGCCGCCTGGCTGGCCCGGGGACGCCCCCTTTGGGTCCTCCTCACCGCCTTCCTCCTGGGCCTCATCCTGGCGGGGGGGGACGCCTTGAAGCTGGCCCTCTCTATGCCCTTCCGGGTGGTGGACGTGGTCTCGGGGCTTTTCCTCCTGGCCCTGATCGGGGCCGAGGCCCTTAGCCGGCACCGGGTAGTTTGGAGGCGTTGATGGAAGAGGCCCTTTTGCGCGCGGTTTTCTTCGGCACCCCCATCCTCTTGGCCTCCCTGGGGGCCCTCCTCGCCGAGAGGAGCGGGGTGGTGAACCTGGGGGTGGAAGGGATCATGGCCTTAAGCGCCCTTTCGGCCTTCGCCTTGGGCCTCGAGGCCTCCCCCCTCCTGGGCCTCCTGGCGGGGGTGGGGGTGGGGGTACTGGGCGGGGTGTTTTTGGGGGTCTTCGCCGTCTCCTTGAGGGCCAACCAGTTCGTGGCGGGGCTCGCCGTGGCCGCTTTGGGCCTCGGGGCCTCGGGGCTTTTGGGGAAGCGCTACGAGGGGGTTCCCCTGGAAAACCCCCTACCCGAGGGAGGCTTGGCCCTCCTCGCCCTGGCCCTCGCCCTTCTCGTCCACCTCCTCCTTTACCGCACCCGCTTTGGCCTTTACCTGAGGAGCGTGGGGGAGAACCCCAAGGCGGCGGACCTCTTCGGCGTGGACGTGGACCGGGTGCGGTACGGGGCCCTGGCTTTGGGAGGCGGGCTCATCGGGATGGCGGGGGCCTACCTCTCCCTGGCCTACCGCCCCTCCTGGACGGACGGCATGACGGGGGGACTCGGCTTTGTGGCCATCGCCCTGGTGATCCTCGCCGCCTGGGAGCCCCTCCGGGCGGTCCTCGGGGCCTACCTCTTCGGCCTCCTCTTCTTCCTCCAGTTCCGCCTGCAGGGCAGTGTACCTATACCGAGCGAGGCCTTCGCCGCCATGCCTTACCTGCTGGTTATCCTTGTTCTGGCCCTCTCGGGGCGCACCCGGGCCCCCAAGGCCCTGGGGGTGCCCTTTGAGCGGGGGAGGTGAGGAGGATGCGGAGACTCTTGGCGCTTCTTTTGGTCCTGGGCCTAGGGCTGGCCCAGGGGGACAAGCTCAAGGCCTGCTTCATCTACGTGGGCCCCGTGGGGGACGCGGGCTGGACCTACGCCCACGACGTGGGCCGCAAGAAGGCGGAGGCGGCCCTGCCCTGGCTTGAGACCCGCTACGTGGAAAGCGTGCCCGAGGCCCAGGCCTTGCCGGTCATAGACCGCTTGGTGCGGGAGGGGTGCCGGGTGATCTTCGCCACCAGCTTCGGGTACGGGGAGGCGGTCCTCGAGGCCGCCAAGAAGTACCCGGACGTCCTCTTCGCCCACGCCACCGGCATCAAGCGGGCCCCTAACGTGGCCACCTACATGGCCGACTTCTACCAGGTCTACTACCTGAATGGCCTCGCCGCCGGGGCCCTCACCAAGACGGGCAAGGTGGGGTACGTGGCGGCCTTCCCCATCCCGGAGGTGAAGCGGCACATCAACGCCTTCGCCCTGGGGGTGCGGGCGGTGAACCCCAAGGCCCAGGTCCTGGTGCGCTGGATCAACGCCTGGTACGACCCGGCCAAGGCCCGGGAGGCCACGGAGGCCCTGCTTTCCCAGGGGGCGGACGTCTTCGCCTTCACCGAGGACACCCCCACGGTGATCCAGACGGCGGCCCGGAAGGGGGCCTACTCCTTCGGCCACTACACCCCCATGCTCAAGTTCGCCCCCGACCACGTGGTCTCGGGGCAGATCGTCCACTGGGAGGTCATTTACATTGACTTCCTCAAGAAGGTGAAGGAGGGGATTTACACCCCGAAGAACCTACAGAACGTGGACTACTTCTGGCTCCTGCAGCACGGGGCGGTGGAGATGGGGGCGGACTACGGGGTGCCCATCAACCCCAAGCATGTGCCCCTCCTGAAGCAGGCCCAGATGAGCGTGGGGGGGAAGAAGGTGGCGGTCTACGACCGGATTATGTCCCTTCTGGAGGCGATGAAGCGCCCGAACCCCACCTTTGACCCCTTCACCGGGCCCCTCCGGGACCGCAAGGGGGTGGAGCGGATCCCCGCAGGCCGGAAGGCGAGCCTCGAGGAGCTCCTTACCCTGGAGTGGGCGGCCCCCGGGGTGGTGGGGGACTGGCCAGGGGAGCCCAAGTAGGGCTTACGAATCCCCCGCCCTGGGGGTACCAGGGCGGGGCGTTCTTGGTGAATCCTTCGCCTAAGTCCTGTGGGCTTTTTTTTACCGGGGCCCCCTACAGGCTCCGGAAGACCTCCTCCAGGATCTCCAGCCCCATGGCCGCCTCCTCCTCCTTGAGCACCAGGGGCGGGGCGATGCGGAGCGCGGAGGGCCCCGCGGGGAGGAGGAGAAGCCCCTTATGGAAGGCGAGCTCCACCGCCTTGTCCCGGAGGTCGGGCCGCTCCTCCTTTGGGCTTCCGAAGTCCAGGCCGATCATGAGCCCCCGGCCCCGCACGTCCCCCAGGAAGGGGAAGCGCTCCTGCATGCCCTTGAGCTCCTTTAGGAGGAAATCCCCTACCCGCGCGGCGTTTTCCATGAGGCCCCCCTCCAGGAGGTCCAGGGTGGCGTGGGCCGCCGCCGCCGCCACCGCCTGGCCGCCGAAGGTGGTGCCGTGGGCTCCGGGCCGCCAGCTCGCCAGCTCCTCCCGGAAGAGGAGGGCGCTGAGGGGGTACCCCGAGGCCAGCCCCTTGGCCAGCACGTAGACGTCGGCCTCCACCCCCTCGTGCTCCAGGGCGAAGAAGCGCCCGGTGCGCCCCGCTCCCGTCTGCACCTCGTCCGCCACCAGGAGGATGCCGTGGCGCTCCAGGAGGGCCTTGAGCCTTGGGAGGAAGCCCGCCGGGGGCACCACGTACCCCCCCTCGCCTTGGATGGGCTCCAGAAAGAAGGCCGCCACCTCCTCCGGCGGGACCACGGTGCGGAAGAGGTGCTCCAGGTGCTCCAGGACCGCATCCCCCACGTCCTTTGGGGAGGCCCCCAGGGGCGGGCGGAAGGGGTTGGGGAAGGGGAGGTGGACCACCCCGGGGAGGAGGGGGGCGAACCCCTTGCGGTAGGCGCTCTTGCTGGCGGTGAGGGAAAGCGCCCCTAGGCTTCTTCCGTGGAAGGCCCCGGTGAAGGCGATGAGGTAGGGTCTTCCCGTGTGGTGGCGCACGAGCTTGATGGCGGCCTCTATGCCCTCCGTGCCCGAGTTCCCGAAGAAGACCCGGTATTTCCCCCCGAGCTTGGCCGAGAGCCGCTCCGCCAGGGAGAGGGTAGGCTCGTGGGTGAAGTCGGAGAAGCAGACGTGGGCGAAGCGTTCCGCCTGGGCCCGCACCGCCTCCAGCACCTTGGGGTGGGCGTAGCCCGTGGTGTTCACCGCGATGCCCGCCATGAAGTCCAAAAACACGTTCCCGTCCACGTCCTCCAGGAAGACCCCCTGGCCCCGGGCGGGGACGAAGGGGTAGGGCCTTATGTAGGAAGGGGAGAGGACCCTCTCCCCCCGCGCGAGGAGTTCCTTGGCCTTGGGCCCCGGGAGGGGCGTGCGCACCATGGGCTTCATACGCCGCCAGTCTACCAGGGCCTCCCTCGCCTTCCCAGGCCAACTTTATGCGCTCTTCTGCGGGTTTTTACCTGAGGAGGCCGAGCCTTTCCAGGTGGGGCCGGGCGTAGAAGAGGGTGAGGGCGGTGGAGGCGTCCTGGATCTCTCCCGCCTCCAAGAGGGCGTAGACCTCGGCCAGGGGAAGCTCCAGGGGCTCCAGGAGTTCTCCGTCCTCGAGGCGGGGCTCGGCCACCACCTCGGCCCCCAGGGCTAAAAAGGGGTGGAAGACCACGGCGGTGAAGGAGGGCTGGGGGTGGAAGGGGGGAAGGGGCAGGACCTCCGCCGCCACCGCCCCCACCTCCTCCAATAGCTCCCTCCTGGCCGCCTCCTCGGGGGCTTCCCCGGCGTCCACCTTGCCCGCGGGGATCTCCAGGAGGAACTTCCCCGTGGGGTGGCGGTACTGGCGGATGAGGAGGGCGGTGCGCTCTTTGGTGACCGGAAGAACGAAGCTCGCCGCCACCGGTCCCGGGCGGTAGACGTAGGTGAGCTCCTTCCCGGTGTGGGTCCTGAGCCTTTCCCGCACCAGGCGCACGGGCTCGGAGAGGATCTCCTCGAGGGCCAGCCGCTCCCAGGGGCTCATCGCGTCATCCGCTCGATCACCCGCCGCACCTTTTCCCCGGGGGCTTTGGGGCCCAAGGCCTTGGTCACCGCCCCGATGGCCGCCAGGGGGGTCTTGAACTGGGAGAAGTCAACGTGCTCCCGGATCCAGGCCTCCAGCTCCTCCTCGCT
>NZ_JBWGQW010000028.1:0-17925 GCF_056332225.1 Thermus sp.
TTGTAGGCGAACCTCACCGCGCTGGAGAAGCGGCGCATCAGGTCCAGGACCGCCTTCTCGTCTTCGGGGTCGGGGAAGACCAGGCGGGCGTGGATACCTAGAAAGAGCTTTGGGGCTTCGCCCTTGGGCATTCTTGGCCTCATTTTACCCCCTCTTGTCTCTTTCGCCGCCCTTCTTGGGGTGTCGCGCTCTTGGACGAATCAGGGACGGGAAAGAGGAAGTGTGCGGAGTTGTGAGCTATTTTTCAGCTGTTTGAACCTCCTCCCTCCACTCCGGGGGCACGGCCTGAAGGCCCCGCCGGTTGGCGTCCACCTCCAGGGGAAGGCTCATGAGAAAGAGGCCGTACCCCCCGGTGAGGAAGGCCGCCCCCACGGGGCTTGGGGCGGCGAGAAACCCGAGGAGGAGAAGCCCGAGGGCCAGGGTCAGGGCCCCCTGGACGGCCCGCACCATGTGGGGGCGTTCACGCCATTGGAGGGCGTGCCCCACCTCGTGAACGGCCACCGCCAGGTGGTAGACGCTCCGCCCCGCGTACACCGCCCGGGTGAGGTAGACGCTCCGCTCGGGATAGCGCACGCCGTTTCTCCAGCCCACCCGCACCCGGAACCCCGTGAACAACCTCCGCAGGACCTCCTCCGCGAAGGGGCCCGCCTCGAGGGGAACGGGCACGCCCCGGTAGCGGCGGAAGGTGAACGCCAGGTAGACGGCGTAGCTCACCACCAGGGCCATCCCGGTGAGGGCGGTGAGCACCCCGTTCACCCCCGCACCCCCAGGAGCATGTTCCGGAGGAGGAGGACCCCCCCGTACACCAGGGCGGGAACGTCCATGCCCTGGAACCGCCCACCCCTCTCCAGACCCACCCTTTCCGCCGCCCAGGTCCCCAAGGGGAGGAGGAGCCCCGTCCACCCGTACACGCCCGCCCCGGCGAGGGCTAAGGCGGCGTACCGCCACCCCCCGGAAAGGACTCCGGCCAGGACCACCCCGAGGGGAGCGCTCACGAACCCCGGGAAGAGGAAGCCTCCCAGGAAGAGGGCGAGGCCCGCTCCAAGGCGCCATCCCCCGCCCCGAGCCCAGAGGGCTAAGACGCCCTGCCCTACCCAGAGGGCGAGGAGCGGCCCCCCGCCCGCCATCCCCGCCGTGAGCCAGCCGAGCCCGGCGAAGAAGGCCTCCCTCCAGCCCACACGCCCGGCGAAGAGGCCCCCCGTGAAGGGGGCGCCCCAGGGGCCTTCCAAGAGCCCCGCCAAGGCTCCCAGGAGCTCAGGCCGAAGCCCTCTCCGCCCTGCGGTAGACGCCATCCCTCGCTTCCACCAGCCCCTGGCTCACCAGGCGCTTCAGCCGCTTGGCCACCGTGGACTTGGGCCACCCGAGCTCCCGGGCCAGGGCGCTTGGGCCCTTGGGGACCTCGAGGGCCTCCAGGAGGGAGAGCTCCTCCTCCTCTAGGGGAGCGGGGAGGGTTTCCTCCCCTTCCCTCCGGGGCCCCACGGCGTTCACCTCCCGAGCTTCCCCTACGGGCGCCCGGGCGTTCCCCGCCTCCCCAGGGGCCTCCTCCCGGTTCACCCGGGCGTACACGCCCCGTTTCCGCTCCACCAGGCCCAGGCTCATGGAGGTCAGGTTCCCCCAGAAGACCACCCCCGCTCCCACCAGGCTCCCCCAGAGGGCCCAGGCGCTTCCCAGGACCACGGAGGAAAAAGAGAGGTAGAAGGTGGCCACTTCCACGGCGAAGGCGATGAAGGGGGAGGCCCTGACCCCTTCCGCGTCAAAGCGGGCGTAGTAGTGCCGGAGGTGGGCGTAGCTCGCGGCCAGGGCGACGGCGTAGACCACCACGCCCACCCCCGCCAGGACCGGGAGCTTCCCCATGGCCTCCCCCACCACCTTGCCCGTGATGAAGCCCACCACGGGCATGGCGCTCGCGGCGATGGCGGCCTGGGCGTAGACCCCGAGCACGGCTCACCTCAGGACCCGGTCCAGGGGCGTCCACCTGCGGCGCTCCCGGTAGGCCCTCACCGCCCGCGCCACGAGGAGGGCCCCCACCACCAGGACCAGGCTCAGGCCCGCCCCCAGGGCCACGCCCGCCTTCACCCCCTGGTCCACGCCCACGGCCCAGGCGGCGTAGATCACCTTGGCGGGCACCTGGTGTTCCCCCACCTGGACCACGCCGTTCACGTCCCCCCGGAACATGCTCCGGGGAACGGTGAACACCACGTTTCCCGCCTTGAACGCCACGTTCCCGTCCCCGCTCATCGTTCACCCCCGAAGAGCCCGAAGAGTCCCTTCCGCCGCTCCCTGGCCTCGAGGGTGCGCCGGAAGGCCTCGGTGATGCGCTTGGCCCACTCCTCCAGGGCCTTGAGCCTCGGCTCCACCTCGCCCCGCCAGAGGTCCGTGGCCCCCTGGATGCGCTCCTCCACCTCCCGGATGGTCTCCGCTTTGGCCGTTCGCACCGCCATTTCCACCCGCTTCCAGTCCACGCCGTCCCCCGCCTTTAGGCCCTCCACCAGGCCCTTCAGGGCCCGGATCTCCTGGTGGTGGAGCCTAAGGGCGGCGTTCACCCCGCCGAACCTCGAGGCCTCCTTCTGCACCGCCTCCTCCAGGCGCTCCACCCGCCGGGCCATCTCTTCCAGCTGGGCGGAGAGCTTCCCGAGCTGGACGAAGGCGGCCCCCACGTCCACCTGCGGCTCCGAGCCCAAAAGTTCCCGGGTCCGGCTCCGGGATTCCTGCAGGCGCCGCTCCGCCTCCAGGACCTCCTGGAAGGCCTTCCGCCTCCCCTGCTCCGGGCGGTAGAGGAGCGTGGCCTGGGCCAGCCTCACATGGTAGAGGAGGGGGTCCTCCGAGGGGTCCTGGCCGAAGACCTCCTGGTAGGCCCGCCGCCACTTCGCGTCCTGGGCCGCCTCGCTCTGGGACTGCCCCGTCTGGGCGGGGGCTCGGGGCGGGGCCTTTTCCCCGGCCTCCACCGGGGCGGGAAGGGGGTCCTCCTGGGCGGAAGCGGGCTCCGCCTGCGCGGGGGAAGGCTCCACCAGGAGGCCGAAGGCCTCCTCGTAGCTTCCCACCAGCTTCTCCTCCACCAGGACGGTGGCCACCTTGAGGAGGGGGTCCTCCAGGGGGGTGGCCGCCCGCCCGCTTTGGGCACGAAAGGCCTCCTTCGCCCTCCGGCTGGGGGAGACCTCCCGGGCCCGCGCCACCACCTCCTTGGCCACGTCGGGCTCCAAGGAGCTAAGCCTCGCCTCCAGTTCCTGCCACACCGCTTCCATCTACACCCCCAGGGCCAGGTAGAACCCCAGCAGGGCGGGGAAGAAGGCGGCCATGAAGCCGTACCCTTCCTCCTCCCGCCGGAAGAAGCCGTCCGCCGCCAGGGCCAGGGCCTGATAGGCCAGGGCGGCATAGGGTCCCCCAAGCCGCCACACCATGGCCCCGGCCAGACCCAGGACCGCCCCGCCGTAGTAGACCCCCACCCGCCCCCGGAAGAGCCCCCGGAGAAGGGGGGAGAGGACGAGGAGGAAGGGCAAGGCGCCCTGGCCCACCAGGCCTTGCAGGAACCACCCCCCGAGGAGGGCGAGGGAGGTGAACCCCAGCAGGGAAAGCCCTTCTCTCACGGCAGGACCACCCTCCGGTCGGCGTCCACCAGGTCCACCACCCCCTCCGCCGTGCGGGCGGCGCCCACCATGCGGAAGAGGACCATCCGCCCCGTGGGAACGGAGAGGGCGGCCACCCCGTTCACCACCAGGGCCCGGTCCGCCAGGCGGTAGCCCTCGTACCCGTCGGGCGGGGCGTCCCCGTAGAGGGGAACCCCCTCCTGGTCCTCGGGCCGGAGCCAGGCCTCGCCCACCGCCTGGGTGTCGGCGGTGAACCCGGGGGCGGTGAGCTCCACCCGCACCCGCTTCCTCGCCAGGGCCACCGTCCGGCTCTCCCCTGAGCGGGCCAGGACCCGCCCCTCCTGGAAGGGGAAGCCGTCCGCGTAGGCCACGAGGACCACCTCCCGGTACTCCCCGTCCGGGGGGACCACGGCGAGGCCGAAGGGCGGGGTGCAGGAGCGGGCCGCCTCCACGCCCCCCAGGAGGGCGGCCACGCAGGCCACCCTCGAGGCCACCCCCTCCGGGGTAAGGCGGATGGGGGCGTAGCGAGGCTCGGGCACCCGCACCAAGAGCCCTTCCGCGGGCGGGGCCACCTCCACCCGGGACTCCCCGGCCCCGTCCCGCACCCGCACCACCGCCCTGGGGGCGGTGGGCACCCGGAGCTCCGGCCCGCCCCGGTGGACCAGGACCATGCCCTCCAGGCCCGAGGGGGGCGGGTCGGGGTAGACCGCCACGCCGAAGGCGAAGGCCCCGTCCACCCAGGCCTCGTAGGTGGCGGCGCTTCCCGCCCAAGGGGCCTCGGCCCGCAAGGAAAGGGTCTTCCGCTCCACCTCCACCCGGGCCGTGCTTCCGGGGAAGAGCTCCACTTCCCCCTGGTAGCCCTGCACCTCCACCCCCTGCCACACCGCCACCGCCCGCACCGGGAGCTTGCCCGAAAGCCCCGTGAAGCGGAAGGTGTAGTCCCCGCACCGGGTGGCGCTCCTTCCCGCCGCCTCCACCGTGGCGCAGGCTCCCTCCTTGACCCCGGCGAGCTCCAGCCGGGCCGGGCCCTGGAACTCCCGCTGTAGGTCGGTGCAGGCGGAGAGGAGGAGGAAGAGGGGGACGAGCCTAGAAGCGAACCTCATAGCTCACCCGCACCCGCCCGTAGAAGCCCGTGGCCGTGGTGAAGCGGTAGCGGTCCACGTGGGAGGCCACGCCCTCCCCGAGAAGCCCCTCCCGGTACCCCGCCTGGAGGCTCACCCGGAAGGGGGAAAGGGGGAGCTCGGCCCCCGCCTCCACCAGAAGGCCCCGGTCCAGGCCGATGTCCTCCTGGGGCACGGCGTAGGCCAGGCGCACCCGCCCGGCGAGGCCTTCCCCCGGGTAGGCCAGGGTGGCAGAGAGGGCGGAGAAGGGGGTGTCCCCCGCCCCCAGGCCCCAGTACCGCCCGTAGCCCAGGGCGAGGTCCACGGGGCCCAGGCGGGCGCCCCCCTGGACCTCCAGGAAGTACCGCCCGGGCTCCCCCGCCACCAGGCCCGCCCCCGCCCCGATCCGCGCGTGAACCCCGGGGAGGAGGCCGCCCTCGGGCTCGTGCTCCACGTAGGCCGCCCCGAAGTAGTACCTGCCGTCCCCAGCCCCGAGCTCCCCCACCAGGCGGATGCCCTGGAAGAGGGCGTAGCGGGCCAGGGCCTCCTCCCGGCCCCCGAAGCTCCGGTAGGCCACCCGCACCGGGCCCGCCTCCAGGGAGGCTTCCACCCGGTCCGTGCCCAGGTCCACCCGGGCCTCCCGCCACTCCAGGGCGAGGCCCCCGAAGGGGCCCCCCTCCCCCACCCCGGCGTACACCTGGGCCCTCGCCCTCGAGGCCAGCCCCGCCTCCAGGGCCTTGGCCTTCTCTTCCAGGGCGTAGACCCGCTTCCCCGTGGCCTGGGCGTCCTTGACCCGGGCCGCCTCGTTCTCCTCCACCTTCCGGGAGAGCTCGGAAAGGGCCGCCTCCAGGGCCTTCACCCGGGCCTCCATCTGGGCCAGGCGGTTCTCCTCCTCCCCGAGGCGGCCCTCCAGGCGGGCCAGGGCCCCCTTCAGGCCCTCCAGGTCCTTGAGGGCCCCCTGGGCCTCCATGGCGGCGAGGAGGGCCTGGCGTACCTCCTCCAGGTCCTTCTCCAGGGCCTCCAGGCGCACCCCGTGCTCCTCCAGGGCCTTCTGCACCCCGGGAACCACCTCCAGGAGGTCAGCCACCCGCCCGTAGAGCTCCGCCACCCGCTCCGGGGCTACCCCCTGCTCCTCCAGGGTCTTCCGCACCCGGGCCAGGACCTCCTCCGTCCAGGTGAGGTAGGCCCGGTAGAGGGCCACCGCCATCTGGTAGCGGGAGAGGGGCCTTTCCCCCTTGAAGGTCCCGTCGGGGTAGCCCACCAGGATCCCCCGCTCGATGAGGGCCCGCACCGCCCCCTCGGCCCAATGCCCTGGGGGAATGTCCCGGGTCTGGGCCTGGGCCGCCGAAGCCGCCAGAAGAAGCCCTAAGAGCGCTTC
Organism: Thermus sp.; assembly: GCF_056332225.1. Classification (NCBI taxonomy): domain Bacteria; kingdom Thermotogati; phylum Deinococcota; class Deinococci; order Thermales; family Thermaceae; genus Thermus; species Thermus sp. Next base: position 6,063 of record NZ_JBWGQW010000028.1, read on the forward strand.
GCGCCTCATGCCCGTATGCTACCACTTGTAGCGATTTATGGCAACACATTACATACCCAGGGGCAGGGCCTCCGGCTCCCGGCCCTGGAGGAGGTCGTCCAGGGCCGAGGCCAGGTCGGGGTAGAGGAGGAACCGCCCCTTGCCCACCACCTGGAGGGCCGCCTGGAAGGAGGGCCGGGTGCGGCGTTTGCCCGTGGCCAGGTCCGGCTCCCCGAGCACGGGGTGCAGGGCCGGGTTCTCCAGGACGTCCAAGAGCCTTTCCCCGTGGGCCGTGGCCACCACCCGCACCCCCCTGCGGGAGGCGGTGAGGCACTCGTAGACGTCCTCGTTGTACCCGATCTCGTCCACCACCACCACCTCGGGGGAGTGGTTGGCGATGGCCTGGTAGATGACCCGCCCCTGGTTCTTGGAAGGGGGGTCTGGCACCTGCATCCTCCGGGCGGGGCGGATGCCGGGGTGGGTGATGAGCCCGTCCCCCCCGATCTCGTTGGACGTGTCCACCACCACCACCCTGGGCCCCCACCGCTCCGCCAGGATCCGCACGATGTCCCGGAGGAGGGTGGTCTTCCCGGTGCGGGGCGGCCCCACCACGAGGAGGCTTCCCCCGCTTTCCAAAAGGAAGTCCCGGAGGGGCTCCGCCACGCCCTCCACGAACTTCCCCACCCGGATGGTGATGCCCGCCATCTCCCCCAGGGCCGACTGGATGCGGGAAATGCGGTGCAGGGTCCCCTCGAGGCCCGCCCGGTTGTTCTCCTTGAACCCCCCTACCCGGTGAAGGACGAAGCTCAGGTCGTCCTTGGTGATCTCCCGCTCGCTGTAGCGGGCCTCCCCGTCCACGGTGTAGGCCAGCGGGGCCCCGAGGTCCATGGCGATCTCCTCCAGGCTCGCCCCGTGGGGCTCCACCTCCTTCCGCACCCAGGGGGGAAGCCGCTCCATGAGGGCCTGGAACTCGCGCTCAAAGCCTTCGCGAATCCGCGCCATACTACCGGTCCGAAAGCGCCGAGAGAAACCCCACCGCCCCGCCCAGGGAAAGCCCTGCGGGCAGGCCGGAGAGGAAGGCCCAAAGCTCCCTGGAGGCCGCGCCGAGGTGGCGGACGAGGACCTCCACGTCCGCCCGCCCGAGGAGGGCCGCCCCCAGGTAGAGGAGGGCGAGCCAGGGCACCACGGCCCGCACCACCCGGCCCAGGGCGTACCCCGAGAGGAGGCCAAGCCCCAGGTAGGCCCAAGCCTCCCCTCCGGAGAAGGCCCGGCCCAGGGCCTCGAGGGCCTCCAGGGCGGGCATCTCCCCCATCACCCCCTCCCCCTCCAGGCCCGGTACAGGGAGAGGACCCGCTTCACGTACCTATGCGTGGAGGCGGGAATCGCCCCCACCCGCACCGCCCCAAGCCCGGCGTTGTAGGCGGCCAGGGCCTTGTACCAGTCTCCCCCCGTGGCGTAGTAGAGCTCCCGGAGGTGCTTGGCCGTGGCCCAAAGCGCCCAGTCGGGGTGGCCCCGCCACTCGGGAGGGGCCCCGGTGGTGCGCCGCCAGGTCCCGGGCATGAACTGGCCCAGGCCCACCTCTCCCGCCCGCCCCACCGCCTGGGGGCAGTAGCGGCTCTCCACCCACACCACCGCCGCCACCAGGTAGGGGTCAAGCCCCCAGGCCTGGGCGTAGCGCCAGGTCCGTCCCCAGAGGTCCTGGGGGATGTAGCCGCAGGCCAGGGCCGGGGAGAGGACAAGGGCCAGGAAGGCCAGGGCCCTCACCCCCGCTTCACCTCCTCCAGGAGGGCCCGCACCGCCCTGAGCTCCCCGTAGACCCCGGAGAGGAGCAGGAGGCCCACCCCGTAGAGGAAGACCATAAGCCCCGCCCCCACCCCGGTCCCGTCCAGCCGGAAGAGGGAAAGCAGGAAGAGGAAAAGCCCAAGGACCGCCACCCCTTTGCCCAAGACGCCTCCCCAACGCTCCAAGTCCATAGCTCACCTCCTTCCGTACTCCTGCAGGTAGAGGCGGTGCGCCCAGTCCTCCACGGAAAAGGGCACCGCCTGGAGGAAGGCCCGGTAGAAGCGCTCCACCAAGGGCTCGGGCCTGGCCTCTTCCAGGGTGAGGTCCACGTACCCCCGCCGCACCAGGAGGCCCACCTTCCGGTCCACCACCAAAAACTCCCCCGCGAGGTATGGGGCGAAGCGCACCACCGCTCCCGCCAGGGCCAGGCCCGGCCCGTAGCTCTTCGGGTGGGTGAGGCCGCTATCCGTGGTGAGCAGGTACACCTTCACCCCTCCCTTCACCATCCGCTCCCTCAGGGCCTCCGCCAGGGGCTTCCGGTCCAGGATGGCCACCTGCACCAGGACCTCCCCCGTGGCCCGCCGCAACACCTCCGCCGCCTCCTCCGGGGTGTAGGTCCCCTGGCCTAGGGCAGAGGAGGCCAGCGAGGCCAAGGCCAGGACGCACCAGAACCTCCGCATCCCTCACCTCCACCGCTTCGCCGCAAAGCCTTTCCTTGGTCAGCGAAGCTACCTTGAGAACCTGCTCCGCCTCCTCCTTGGGGAGGGCGAGGACCTCGGGCACCGGCTCCTCCCGGTGGGCCTTCTTCCACCACTCCACCACCCGGCACCAGCGCACCAGCGCCCAGTACCCGGCCCGGTCCGCCTCGCGGATGGCCTCGAGGCCCTTGCGGGTGAGGGAGAGGCGCAAGGGCTCCCCCTCCACCTCGCACCACCCCAGCTTGGCCCAGGCGGGCTCGGGGGTGGGGAAGTCCTCGGGAAGGTAGAGGTCCAGGCGGAGGGTCTCCGAGCCCTGGTAGTGCCGCTTGAAGCGGGGCACCGTCCGGGTGAGGGCCTCCAGGTAGGCGAGGAGGCTTTCGGGCCTCGAGGGGTCCTCCTTCCAGGGGGCCTCCACCTCCGGGGTGGCCGAGGCGGGCAGGGCCACCTGGCCCCGCCCCCTGGGCAGGGGGAAGCCCCTCTCCCCCGGCGCCGCTCCCCTGGCCTTCTCCCACAGGCGGTGCAGGAGGTGGTCCCTGCGCCACATGCCGAAGAGGGGAATGCGGGCCGGGGGCATGCCCTCCAGGAGGACCACCGCCTCCCCCTTGGCCGCCACCCGCATCTCCTCCGGGGAGAGGAGGGGCCGCGCCACCTCCCGCTCCCCCACGGTGCGGCTCGTGGGCAGGGGGAGGAGGCCCCTCCGGCTCACCCCCCGCACCTCCTGCATCACCGAGGTCTCTCCGAGGACCTGGGAGAGCCTTTGGGCGTCGTTGTCCGAAAGCCCGGAGAGGAAGTAGACCCGCTGGGCGAAGGTCCCCTCGATGGCCTCCCACTCCTCGTCCCCGTAGACCGCCCGCCCCTGGTCCGTGTTCTGCACCGCGATGTGGTAGGCCACCCTCCGGGAGCGCATGGTGCCCAGGTTCTCCTTGATGCCGGGCAAGAAGCCGAAGTTGGGGAACTCGTCCCAGTAAACGCTCACCGGGAGGGGAAGCCTTCCCCCGTTGCGGTTGGCGTACTGGAGGGTCTTCAGGTCCACGATGCGCTTGAGGAGCTTGAGGAGCACGTACCCCGAGGCGTTGTCCCCGATGAGCTCCTGGGGCACGCCGATGTAGACCAGGCTGGGCTCGGAGAAGACCTTCTCCCAGGGGATCTCCAGGGGCCCGGGCTCCGTGGCGGCGGCGAGGCCCGGGTCCAACCAGATGGAGAGGCGGTTCCGGGCCCCGTTGAGGATCCCCGCCAGCTGGTCCTGGCGCATCTCCAGGAGGGTCTTGAGCTCCACCTGGAGGTAGGGCCGCACCTCCACGTAGGCCTTTAGGCCCGCCACCCCGTCCCCCAGGACCCGGTAGATGTGGGCCAGGGAGTACCGCCCCTCCACCCCCTCGGCGTGGACCAGGGCCTGGAGGAGGGTGCGCTCGAGGCCCGGGTAGAACTCCTTGGAGTCGGGCACCTTGGGGTTCCTCGGCACGAAGATCTCGGCGATGAGCTTGGCCTGGGTGATGTCCTCCGCCCCCTCCAGGAAGTTGATGCGGAAGGAGCGCTCTCCCCACGGGGTGAAGGGGTAGACGGCCCGCCCGTGGTGGGCGTAGTAGGCCATGGCCTCCATGAGCCCCTCCCGGTCCGGGTACTTCAGGTCGTAGACGATGGCCGTCCAGCCGTCCTTGGCGTCCAGGAGGAGGTTCGGGAGGTAGTACCCCGAGGTCTTCCCGTGCCCCGGCTTGCCCACCACCAAGGTGTGGGCCACCCTCTGGCCCTCCGAGACCCGGAGGGGCTTCCGCCCCACCTGCCCGTACCAGCCCACCCCCTTGGGGTTCAGGTAGGGCCGGAGGTCCTTCTCCGTGGCCCACCGCCCCTGCCCGGGAAGCTTCCTGGGCCGGGCGGGTTGGTAGACGAAGGGGGCGAGCCCCCCCACGAAGCCCAGGACCAGGACCAGCCGGAGCAGGTCGTAGTTGAGCCGGGCCATCCAGAGGCGGTTGAGCTCGTTCCCGCACGGGGTAGAGACGTTCAGGATGCAGGCGGAGAGGAACTCCATCCCCCTCGCCCCGGGCCTGCCCACCGCGCGGTCCCAGCCCGCTTCGGCCAGGGCCTGGGCGGCCTCGAGGCCCCCCTTGAGGCCCAGGTAGAAGACGAGGCCCAGGCTGGAGAGGAAGAAGAGGAAGCCCACCGCCCGGAGGGCCTTGAGCCAGCGCGGGGTCTCGAAGAGGGAGGCCTCCACCCTAACCCCTCCTGCCCCGGGCCCGGGCGATCCAGTACCCGGGGGCCTTGGGGGCCAGGGGCCGGGCGAGGAGCTCCTTGAGGGCGGCCTCGCTGGGCTGGTACTCCACCCTGGGGAAAGGCTCCCGCCTAACCCACTTGGGGCCCCGGTCTATCCAGCGCTTCACCCTTCTTCACCTCCTTTCTTCTCGTAGGCGCCCCGCCCGATCCACCTCGGGGGAGGGGAGGAAGAGGCGGGGATGGTGGTGCCCGAGGGCGTCTCGGAGGGCCTCGACTGGGCCCGGTCGATCCACCGCCCCGGGGCCTTGGGGATCTCCCGCTCGTAGGAAGGCGCCTCCCTCGAGGCCGAGGCCCCAAACCCCTCGGCTCCCTGGCCCACCCCGGGGGCGGGGCGCACCACGATGGGCTCCACCCCTTCCTTGTACTCCGCCCGGTGCATGTAGGGCACTTCGGCACCGGGGGAACGGATCTCCACGGTGCTCTGGTAGCTCGGGGGCACCTCCTGGGGCCCGCCGCCTCTCCCGGAGCCGTGCGCTGTCGCCGCCCCGGCCAATGCCCCGGCAGGCCCGCCCCGCAGGTAGCCCGCCGCCGCGCCCGCCACGGCCCTGGCCCCGCTCTCCAGGTTCTCCCCCGCCTGCATGACCATCCCCCCAGCCCTTGCCACGCCCTGGGCCGCCATCCCCGTGGCGTAGCCGATGGCCGCCGCCGTCACGGCCAGGGAGAGCCCGCCGAAGAAGGTGGCCACCAGGCTCGCGAGGTAGCCCGAGATGAGGAGGGCCGCCGCCATACCTCCCGCCGTCATCAGCAGGGTCTGGCCCCAGGCCTGGAACATGTCCACGAGCCCCTTGCCGATGCCCAGGACGAGGGTCCCCACCTGCCGCATCATCTGGTTGATGGCCTCCTTGGTCATGGTGCCGCACGCCACGGGGGAAAGGAGGGCCTTGCCCTCTGGGGGAACGTTCCGGTAGTTGAGCTTCCCGTCCGTGTCCACGAAGACCTCAAAGCCGCACACCCTGGGGTCCCAGCCGTTTTGCAGGGCGAGGTTGTTCAGGGTCTCGGCGAAGATGCGGCGGTTCTCCCGGAACTGGTCGGTGAGGGTCTTCACCGTGTTCTCCACGATGGTCTTGGCCTCCGAGGCGATGTAGGCCGCGGGCCGGGAGACCCCGAGCTCCAGCCCTCCCCGCACCACGAACGGGCCGATGGCCCCCATGATGAAGGCCCAGATCACGGCGGAAAGCCACCTGCCGAAGAGCTGGGGCCCGAGGCCGATGGGCAGGGCCAGGCTCCCCGCCACGATGGGCCAGAAGGCGGAAGCGAGGAGGAAGATGGTGCTGATGACCACGGTGAGGACCATGGCGATGATGACGAAGGGGATGAGGAGGAGGCTCGCCGGGTTCAGGAGCTGGGCCGCCGCCCCGATGCCGGAGAGGATCTGCTGAGCCCAGCCGGGCATGTGGGGGGCGTCGTTCAGGGCCGTGCCCACGAAGTGCACTACCCCCGCCTCGAGGATGGCGATAAGGGTAAAGAGAGGGTTGATCACCGCCCCGAGGGCCTTCAGGTTGTTGGAGGCCTCCGTCATGGCCTCGGCCAGCTCGGTGCGGAAGGTGTTGGTGACGGCGTAGTACACCCCGTCCACCCCGCCGAAGCTCGCGTCCAGGACCTCCCCGAACCAGAGAAACCCCCCCGCCAGGACCACCCGGGCCATGGCCCCGAGGATCTCCTCCAGGCTCCCGTAGTAGACCGCCCGGATGAGGCTCCACACGAGGCCCACCAGGATGAGGCTCCGCCCGATGGTGTAGGCCCCGGCCTGGAAGTCCCGGAGGCTCGCCTTGAAGAGGGCGATCCAGTCGTTGAGGTTGAGCATGGCGGAGAGGATGCCCGTGAGGAAGTCCCGCACCCCCTGGTCGATCTGGCCTTGAGGAGGCGGGGGCGGATCCGCCAGGGCCAGGAGGAAGAGGAAGGGGAGGAGGGCGAGGGCCAGCGGAGCCACGGGGCGCCGGGCGGGCCTCACGGGCTACCACCCCCATTCCCCCCCTGGGGCGTGCCGCTTTGGGCCTTCCATTGCCGGGCCAGAAGGGCCATGGCCTCCCCCATGACCACGTACCGGGCCGAGGTCTTCTCCGCCTGGGAGGCCACCTGGGCCATGAGGGCCCTAAGCTGGTCCTGGGCGCTCGCCTCCTGCTTCTTGATGAGCTCCACCAGGTTCTGGTTCACCTGGGTGAGCTGTTCCACGGTCAGGGCCTGCTGGGCGGCGAGGTTCTTCATCTCCTGCACCGCCCGGAAGGAGTCCTGGGCCTGAAGGCGGAGGAGCTCGGCGAAGCCCTCCACCACCACCTGCATCACCTCCCGGGTGGAGGGGGCGCTCTGGGCCTCGGCCATGAGGCGCTCGGAGACCCCGGGGTCCATGACCGAGCCCGAGGACTCCGCCGCCTCCACCTGGCTCGCCTGGGCCACCGCGTCCGTCGCGGGGGCTCCCGCCGCGCCGCTGGGGAGGGGCTGGCCCTGGGCCACGCTGGCCCCGGAAAGCCCTCCGGTGAGGGTGGCCCACCCCTTCTGCACCGCCTCGGCGATGAAGTTCCAGGCGGCCCCCAGGGTGTCCCACAGGTCCTGCAGGGTGTTCTCCAGGCTCAGGTTCTCCTTCTGGTTCTTCACGTTTTGGGCCACCCGGGACTGGTTCTCCAGGAGCTGGGCGGTGCGCTGGAGGTCCTTGAGGCTCTGCACCGTGGCCTCGAAGCCGAGCTGGGGCACCACCCCGGAGACGAGGCGGGTCCACCACTCCGGCCCCCAGTAGAGGGGGTCATCCCCCGGCTTCCAGGCGTCTAGCTCCGCAAGTTGCCTCTGCCGGGCCTGGGCCAGGGCGTTCAGGATGGCGTTCTTCTGCCTGCGGATGTCGGCCATGAAGTCCGTGAGGGCCTGGTCCACCTGGTCCACGATGGGGTTCAGCTGGTAAAGCCCCAGGCCCTTCCCCAGCCAGTCCAGGGCCAGCCCGGTGCCGTAGTAGATGGCCTGGTTCTTGAAGTCCTCCCACATGTCCCCGAGCTGGTTCCAGTAGTTCACCGCCTTCCTCACCGTGCGGTGGGCGGTGCAGAGCCACCGCACCGAGGCCAGCTCGTAGAAGCCGATGACCCTGCAGGCCTGGGCGATGAAGCCGTCCAGGTCGTCCATGAGGCCCTGGGCCTGGAGGTTCTGCCCGGAAAGGCCCGTCCCCTGGACGGCCACGGGGAGGAGGGCGTAGGCGGTGCCCGTCTTCCTCCCGGTGTACCCCACCTCGAGGCGAAGCGCGGTGGTGCCGCCAAAGCCCTGGGTGTCCCAGTACCGCTCCACCACCCCACCCGCCCCTCCGGGATCGGCCTCCAGGACCCCCTTCCCCGAAGGCAGGGCCACGGCCCGCACGGAGAGGATCCTCTCCCCCTCCTCGGGCACCACCCGGGCCGCCACCTTGAGGATCCGCCCCTCGGGGTAGGGGCCGGGCCGGGGGGAAAGCCACTCCACCCGCACGGCGAAGGCGGGGAGGAGGGCGAAGCCCAGGACCAGAGCCAGCCTCACGGCGCCCTCCCCTCGGCGAGCTCCACCACCGCGCGGAGGACGTCCCCGTACTGCTCCGCCAGGGCCTTCCTCTTGGCCGCCTCCTCCTGGGCGCTGGTGAAGAGCCAGTAGTCGTAGGGCGTGGGCCAGAGCTGGAGCACGTCCCCCTCCTTCCGGTCGTCCCGCACGCACCATGCCATCACCTCCCCGTAGAGCCCCTTCACGCCGCCCAGGGATTGCCACACCGCCATGGCCCGGTCCGGGAGGCCGAAGACCTCCTTCACGTAGGCCTCCTCGCCCTGCACCCGGAAGAGGAAGACCCAGGTGGTGTTCTGCACGATCCTGCCCGCGCTGTCCCCGCTGAAGTCCTGGAGGCTCTGGGTGATGCTCCAGATTCCTCCGCCCAGGTGCCGGAACCTGCGGTAGAGCTCCTCCACCAGGCTCGCGGCGTAGGGGTTCTTGAACACCTTCCACGCCTCGTCCAGGACCACCAGGAGGTTGCGCTCCTCCCCCCGCCTCTTCCCCTCCTTGGCCCGCTTCCAGATGAGGTCGGCCATGAGCACCGTGCCCACCACGTCCAGGCCCTCGTAGGCGTCCAGGCCCTCCAGCTCGTAGCACACCACCCGGGCCGTGCTCACCGGGACGGAGGTGGGGCGGTCCACGAAGGTGCCTAAGGGGGAGTCCCCGGTCCAGGACTGGAGCCTCAGGGCCAGGCTCCGGGCCACCTCCTTCTCCGTGGGGGAGATGCCCCGCCCCCCGATCTCGTCCAGGGTGAGGAGGGTCTTCACCAGGTCGGAAAGCCTCGCCCCGAGGTAGCGCTTCGCCTCGGTGCCGTCCTCGAGGAGGTCCACCGTGGTCGCCCGGGCGTAGGTCTGGGCGATGGCCGCCTCGAGGATGGCGTTCTCCACGGCCTCCGCCGTGGGGTCGTCCCCCGGGGGCACCATGGCCCGGAGGAGCTTCAAGAGGTCCCCCTTCTTCTCGGGGGTGGGCTCCACCTCGCCCTCCTCGAGGTCAAAGGGGTTGATGGAGGTGCCCGCCCCGGGGCGGATGTCCACCATGGCCCCGCCGAAGGCCTCCACCAGGGCCTGGTAGTTCCTGCCCCGGTCCAGGATCACCACGCTCACCTTGTCGTCCCGGAGGAGCTCCGAGAGGAGGTACTGCACGGAGAAGGTCTTGCCCGAGCCCGAGCCGCCCACCACGACGCCGTTGTAGTTGCGCATCCTTTTGTCAAAGGGGTCCACCTGGACCAGGGCCCCCTGCCGGTTCCGGAAGAGGGCCACGGGCCTTGGGCTCCCCGCCCAGGCCCCGGTGGTGGGGAAGAAGTGGGCGGCGTTGGTCTCCAGGAGGTAGACCCGCTCCTCGGGGATGCCCCCGGAGAAGGGGGCCAGGGTAAGCCAGGGGGTGAGGAGGCCGTTGCGCAAGACCCGGAAGGGGTTCCCGGGCACCCGGCTCAACTCGCTCATCGCCTGGGCGATCCGCCCCTCCAGGGCCTGCCTCTCCCGCTCCAGGAGGACCAGGCTCACCCCCACCTGGAAGATGTGGTCCCCCGTCTGGGAGACGTGGGTGATGGCCCCCTCCGTCTCCACCTGCCCCACCCGCACGTTGGGGTCCACGTAGGTCCCGGACTGGGAGGCGGAGTAGTACCGCCGGGCCCGGGCCTTGAGCGCCCGGATGGCGAGCTCGAAGGGCTCGTGGAGGAAGTCCATCACCAGGTAGAAGCGGCTTCCCCCGGCCCGGGCGAGCACGTCCCCCATCTCGGCGTAGGTCTCGTCGGGCACGGTGTAGAGGGAGAGGATCCCGGCCCACATGCCTCCCAGGTAGAGGGCGTCCCGGTAGGAGTTGTCCACCTCGCTCCGGGCCACCTGGGCCCTCAAGGTGGGGGGCCTCAGGGAGGGGATGCGGCGGATGGCCTCCCGGGGGTAGCGTTGCCAGGTCCTCTGGTAGCGGGGCACCTCCGCCAGGGCCAGGGCGGGGTTGAAGTAGCGGTAGATGGCGGCGAAGAGCTCCTGGTCGTCCATGGGAAAGGCGGGGATGCGGTAGCTCGAGGCCGCCTGCACCAGCCGCTCCCGCACCTTCACCGCCTCCCCCACCACCTCCTTCCACTCCTCCGGGGTGAAGGGCACCCGGCGCCGCTTGTGCCGGGGCTTCCCCAGGAGGACGCTCAGGTAGACCCGCCGCTCCAGCACCTCCCCCCGGGCCCACCGCTCCTTCCAGGCCTCGTAGCGCTTCTCCTGGAGGAAGCGGGCCACGGGGTGGGAGGCGGGCATCTCCCGGTAGCGCTCCACCCGGGAGGGGTGGGCCGGGGAGACCTCCACCACGAGCCTCGCCCGGCTCCCCTCGGGCACCGCGCTCCGGAGGAGGGCCTTCAGCACCCCCACCAGGCCCTCCATGTAGGCGGTGGAGACGAAGAGGGTGGGGGGAAGCTCCAACCGCACCCCCACCTCCACCCGCCCGTCGTTCAGGACCACCAGGCCGTCCTGGATCTCCCAGTACGGCAAGAGCGCGGTGAGGGAGTCCTCCCGCGCCCGGGAAAAGGGGCTAGTTCTGGAAGCGGCTGTCATAAATCAGGGGCGTGGTGTCCTCGTCCCGGTCGGGCCTGTAGCGCTCCTTCTGGGTGATCCAGGCCAACTCCTGCCACAGGCTCGCCCCGGGAAAGCGCAGGCGGAGCCGGTCGGAGTACCGCACCGCCAGGAATCCCATAAGCCCGGCGAAGACCAGGCCGAGGGCCGGGTGCGGCAGGCTCCCGCCCACCTGGAGCCCGAGGGCCATGGCCACGAGGCCGAGGAAGATCTGCCAGAGCTCCAGCCCGAGGAGGGTCAGGGGCTGGTAGAGCCGCCACACCCGGAGCCTGAGCATGGCCTGCTAAAAGAGGCCGGAGCAGGCGGGGGCGTAGTTGGCGCTGACGGTGCCCCCGAAGAACATCTTGGCGAAGAAGGGAGCCGCCGCGACGATGATGCCCCCGATGCCTGCGCCGATCATGAGGGGCATGGCGTTGCGCCCGCCGATGGCCAGGGAGATGCCGCCGATGGCGAACATGAGGATGATGATCCCGAGGCCCACGGGGCCCTTCAGGTAGCTCACGATGGTGCAGATGGCGTTGGCCACGTTGCCGAAGGCCTGGTCGGCGGGGTTATTGGTAGTGGTATTGGCCTCCGCCACCCCGAGGAAGAGCATGAGGCCCGCCGCCAGGGCCAGGGCCAGGAACCTGCCGTGCTCCGTGCCGAGGAACCGCTTCGCCTTGGCTAGAACCGCCTTCACGCTGAACCTCCTTGCCGCCTACCCTGAGCCGAGCCTCCTGCCTTGAACCCGCGAACCGGCCATCCCGCTCACTCCAGGCTCCCACCCCCTTTCGCCTCACACTACTGCCACTATAGCACACGACCACCCCTTTGTGGCAACATGAGGGCGTGAGGCTCAGACCCGAGGCGCGCAAGGCGGCAGAGGAAAAGCTCAAGCGGCCCATCCCCGAGCCGGACGAGCCCGGCTTCTACGCCCTCCTGGAGGAGGTGCGGGCCTTTGACCCCGAGCTCGCCGCCCTCCTGGAGGAGGGGATCGAGTTCGAGCAGGTGAAGCCCCCGGAGGAGGAGGTCAAGCAGGAGGTGAAGAAGCGGGCCCTTCTCCGGGACCTCTACAACCGCCTCCTCAACCGCTACGACGAGCTCACCGGGGAG
>NZ_JBWGQW010000029.1:0-17607 GCF_056332225.1 Thermus sp.
GTGGACTGGACCTTCGCGGAAGACGGCAGGCACCAGGCCCTGGTGGCCGCACTTCCCCTCAAGGGAAGGGCCCTGGTGGTGGCCTTCGCCCTTCACCCCCTCTCCCCTTTCCCCAGCCAAAACCGGGTGGAGGAGGATTTCCTCCACCGCCTGGGCCGCGCCGTCCAGGACCTGGGGTATACCCCCCTCTTCCTCCTAGACCGCGGCTTTGACCGGGTCTCCCTGATGCGGAGGCTCCAGGAGTGGGGCATGGGCTTCCTTCTCCGCCTGCGGCAGAACCGGGAGGTGGAACCCCAAGGGGGGAAGCGCCTTCCCCTGAAGGAGGGCTACCGGCGTGTGGCCCATCCCCTGCGGGAGGAGGTCCGGCTTTTCGGACACGGTGGGGAGGAGGTAGAGGTCACCCTCCTCGTGTACCCGGGAGGTCGGGAGCCCTGGTATCTGGCCTATTCAGGCCCTTTGGGAGGGGAGCCTCCCTACGGGTGGCGGATGTGGGTTGGTCAGCGAAGCTATCTTGCAGGGGGGTTTAGGGACCTGAAGGGGCAGGGGTTTGGGCTGGACCGGCACCGGCTGCGGACGGGGGCGAGCCTCAAGGGGTGGTTATGACCATCCCGAGCGGCAAAGCCTCTTTCGTCTGGGCCGGATCGCCCTGGCCCAGGGACCCCCGCCTTGGAGGGAAGCCGTGCTGGCAGAACTGGTCAGGTTGCTTGAGGAATTGGGGGGAGGAAAACCCTGGGCCCCCTTGCAAAGTAGGCGGGGTTGTGCTAAAATCAACCCTTGCCCGGCGGCGCAGCGCTTCGGGTACTTCTGGAAGCATGATCCAGAGCCAAACGCACCGGAGCGCGACCATCCCCGGGCAACTTTAAAGAGCAATCTTCGGTTGAGGCGGCTTTCCCTCTACAATTCGCGGCACAACGGGTGAGGTCAGAGGCTTAGGACGCTGGGCTAGGTATGGGGGCGTTCGCCCCCCGGAAGGAGGGATCGTGTCCTTCAACGCGCCAAAGCAGACCAAGGGCGTGGCCTGGACCTATGAGGGCGGCGTGGGGTACTTGGCGAGCCCGGAGACGGAGCTCTTGCTCCTGGTGGCGGGAAGCCTCTTCTCCGGGGACACCTTCTACGAGGGGGAGCCCCTACGCCAGCGAAGGTTTCATGAGCTCGCCCGCAAGCTGAGCCGAAGAGACCCCCGGTACGTGGCCGCCCTGGCCCGGTACGCCCGCCAGGTGCTGGGGCTCCGTTCGGGCCCGAGCGCCCTGGTGGCCCACCTCTTCTGGTGGGGCCCCAAGGAGGTGGCGGAGGAGGCCGCGCGGGGGGTCTGGCTTCGGGGGGACGAGCACCTGGAGACCCTGGCCTACACCCGCCTCCAGGGGTGGAAGCTCACCAAGGGGCTGAAGCGGGCGGTGGCCTGGAGGCTGAACGCCATGAGCCCGCAGGCCCTCCTCAAGTACCGGAAGGAGGGGCACGCCTTCTCCCAGCGGGACGCCCTGATCCTCGCCCACCCCAAGCCCCAGGACCCGGCCCATGCCCTGGTCTACGAGTGGCTGGTGCGGGGGAAAAGGGCCCTGCCGGAGGCCCAGGCCTTCGTGGCCCGGCTTCTGGAGGAGCGGCCCACCTGGGAGCGGATCCTGTCCACCAAGGGGGCGAGCCGGGAGTCCTGGTGGGAAGCCCTGCCCCACCTCCAGGGCCTCTCCCTGGTGCGCAACCTGAGCAACCTGCACCGCTTCGGCCTTCTTGAGGAGACCGGGGTACAGGAGGCCCTGGCCCGGAAGCTCCTCTCCCCCCAGGTGGCGGGGTGGCGGGTCTACCCCTACCAGTGGCTCCAGGCCATCCTCCGGGGGCGGGAGGAGGGGTGGCCCGGGGAGGTCCTCGCGCTCCTGGAGACCGCCCTGGAGGCTTCCCTCCCGCCCCTACCCCTGGAGGGGGAGACCCTGGTGCTGGTGGACGTCTCGGGCTCCATGTACGCCCCCCTCTCCCGGTGGAGCGAGGCCACCTACGCCCTGGCCGCGGCGAGCCTGGGGGCCCTCCTCTACCGGAGAACCGGGGGGTGGCTCGTGGGCTTTGACCACGCCCTCCACCCCGTGCCCCTTCCCCCGGAGGCCCCCCTCCCCGAGCTCGTGGCCCACCTCCTCGCCGCGGGCAGGGGCGGGACCCACCTGGGGCTGGCCCTGGAGAAGACCCTCCCCCGCTTCCCGGGGCGGCGCGCGGTGGTCTTCACCGACGAGCAGGTGCACGACGACGCCTATCGGCCCCTGAGGAGGTGGCTTAGAGAGGACCCCGGGCGCAGCGCCTACGTGGTCAACGTGGCGGGCTACCACCCCCTGGCCTTCCCCGAGCGGGGGGTAGTCCGGGTGGGAGGGTGGAGCGAGCGGCTACTGGAGCTCCTTTTCCTCCTGGAGGTGGACGACCCCGTGGCCTGGATCCGGAGCGGGGGCTGGGAGGCGACCGTACCTTTCGCCCCCTCCCCCGAGGATGAAGAGGAAGGGAGGTAGACCATGACCGAGACCCAGATCCGCCCCTTGACCCAGGAGTACGTGCGCGAGACCCTGAAGGGCTTCGGCTTCAAGGTGCTCACCGACCCCGACGGGGACTCCCTGGTCATCCTTGGCGACGAGCGCCTCCAGGCCCACGTCCTCATGATCTTCGCCGTGGACCGAGGAAAGGTGCTGAGCTACCTGGGCCAGGTGGAAAACGTCTTCCTGGACGAAAACACGGCCCTTCTCAAGGCCAACCAGTGGAACGACGAGCGCAGGTGGCCCCGGGCCTTCGTGCGGAAGGGGAAGCTCCACCTGGACTACCACTGGGACCTGGAGCAGGGGATTCACCCCGGGCTTCTCAGGGACCTCCTCTTATCGGTGATCATGGGAACAGGGAAGTTTCTGCTCTGGCTAGAAGGGATGGAGGCTTGAAGGAGGTGGAGGATGCCGCTCAAGTACAACCCGTTCACCGGAAGGTACGAGTACGCCGAGGAAGACCAGGAACCCACCTACAACGAGTTTGAGGGCAAGTACGAGGTGGGCCGGCCCGAGGACACGAGCCACTCCCCCTTCACGGGCCGGTACAGCAAGAAGGGGAAGCGCCTCGTGGACAAGTTCAACCCCTACACGGGCCGGTACGAGCAGGTGCCCGAGGACTGGGAGATCCGGCAGAACCCCTTCACCGGGGAGTACGAGTTCGGGCCTGAAGACTAGGGACGGGTCCCCCCATCGGCTTTTTCCTGAGTCCTAGGGGCCAGCGACCCGGGAGGGACCCTTTAGGTGCGGCACCCGGGAGGTTCAAAGTTGGCCACCACTTTCCTCATCATCTCCTAAACTGGTGGCGGGGGGTGAAGACCTTATGAACTTCGTCTCGTTAAGCTTCTGGGCACTTTTTTTGCTCTTTTTCGTCGTCCCCCAGGCAACCGCCCAGGGCTGCCAACCCAGCGCCCAGGCAGGGGCCACCGCAAGCGCTCCGCTACCAGATCGGTTTCACTACGTTTTTGTCTTGGACACCTCAGGCTCCATGATGGGGCTGGGAGACGGCAAGGGCCGGGTCATCTTCCCCAAGGTCAAGGCCGAGCTCAAGGGGTTCATAGAGCGGCTTCCCCAGGAGAGCCGGGTAACCCTCCAAACCTTTGACGCTGGTCCCGGGCCAGCCCGCACGTTCGCCCTCCCCAAGGAAAAAGAAGCCCTTCTTCGGTACATTGACGGCCTCGAGGCCAAGGGCTCCCAGACCTACCTCTACACGACCCTCCTCAAGGTCCTCCAGGAGGTGGAGCGCAACCGCCGCCCCAACGAGGCGGTGAGCATCTACGTTTTCACGGACGGAAAGGACAACGATCCCGCGCCCCTCACCATGGAGGACGTGGCCCGGAAATACAGGGTGGTCCGGGGCCCCTACGACTGGCTCTTCTACATCAGTCTGGGCATCCCCGCCCCCAAGGAGGTGGCCACCGCCCTCCAGAGCCTGCCCAACGCCCGGGTCCTGGAAGCGGCGCCCAACCAGGTGCCCAGCCTCAGCGAAGTCCTTGCAAAACCTTCCACCCTGGACCTCGGCAACCTGTGGACCTCTAAGGAGGCTCGGCGGGACGTGCGCCTCGAGGCCCGCGGAACCCCCCAGGCGGTCCGCCTTCAGGTACAGGCCCCCGCCCTGGACCAGGCCGGAGCCCTCCTGGAGGTGGAGCCCACCCAGCTCCCCGCCAACGGGACCTCCACCCTCACCTTCCGGCTGCGGAACAGCGAAAGCCTTTCCCCGGGAACCTACGCCGCTTGGCTCTGCCTCCAGGCCCCCGCGAACGCCGTGGTCCGGCCCCAGGAGATCGCCCTAAAGCTCGCTTTCCATCCCCCTGCGGAATACGCCCTGGTGCCTTCCAAGGTCCCCGAGGCCCTCTCCTTGCGCCCCGGCGAGCGGGCCGAGCTCGTCTACAAGCTCCAGGGCAACCCCTGGGCCAAGGAGCCCATAAACGTGGCGGCGGAGGTACCCAAAGGGCTCAAGGCCACCCTGAACGGGCAAGAGGGCCCGGTCTCCCTCCGCCCAGGCGAAGAGCTCCGGTTGGACCTGGAAAACACGGGGCTCGGAGCGGGCGTCACCGCCAGGCCCACCCTTCGGGTGAGCGCCCCAGAAGGGAGCGCCCTGAAGCCACCGCCCAGCCTGCCCCCCGTGAGCCAGCCCCTCACGCTCTGGGACTGGCTCTGGCGGCTATGGTGGCTGTGGCTGCCTATACTCTTGCTTTTGCTGTGGCTCTTTTGGGGAATGTGGCGAAGGGCTCAGCCCTGGGGGGAGGGGATGTTCACCTCGGCCCCCGATAAAGGTTGCAAGGATTCTCCCAGGACGAAGCTGAAGGGTGTTGTGGACGTGGGCAAACTCTTCGGGGAAGAGCGCCTCGAGGGAGTGAGGCTCACCTTCCGGAATAATCACGTTTACCTAGAGAGTCTTCCGAGCACGGTCCAGGTAGTGCAAAATGACCTGGCGGTCAAAAAAGGAAAGTCGCTACAATGGGGGAAAAAAATCTCTTTTCTCTCGCCAAACAAGGAGGAGCTAGGGACCTTAACTATTTGGAAGTCATAGCAAAGAGGGGCCAAGGGAGGAAATAATGTTAGAAAACCTGGGGTATAAAAAGGCACGAAAGCTCAAACGCACGGTGCTCATCGGGCTTGGGGGAACGGGCAAGAAGGCCCTTCTGCACGCCAAAAAGAGGTTCCTGGAAACCTTCGGAGAGGAGCCGCCCCTCGTCAAGTACCTGCTCATTGACACCACCAGCGCCAACACCGACACCCTCTACGCCCGCACGCCCGGAAGGGAGGAACCCGTCCGCCTGCGGGCCAACGAAATCCTGCACATTGAGGCCCGGGGGGCGAGCCTCCTCCCCCAGGTCCACGACGAGATCCGGGAGTGGTTCCCCCCGAAGGCCGACCTGAAGGCCAACATCCTCTCCGGGGCCGGCCAGATCCGGGCCCTGGGCCGCCTGGCCCTTTTCGCCAACGCCACCACGGTCTACGAGAACCTCCGGGACCTCCTCGCCCTGGCCCGCGACTACCGGGACGAGCGGCCAAGCGGCGAGCGCAGGCACATCTACGAGCCCTACACCCCCCACCTGACCGTGGCCCTGGTGGGGTCGCTGGCCGGGGGAACGGGGTCCGGCATCTTCCTGGACGTGGCCTTCCTCCTGCGCCAGCTCATGAAGGACGAGGACCAGCTCTTCGGCTACTTCCTCCTCCCCGACATCTACGTGAACCGGCCGGGCACGCAAAACGTGGAGGCCAACGCCTACGCCGCCCTCAAGGAACTGGACCACTTCATGAGCCTCCAGGGCACCTTCCGCTACCGCTTTGGGGGAAGGGAGATAGAGGTCCGCAAGAAGCCCTTTGACATGGTCTTCCTGGTAAACCGGGAGAACCGGGCGGGCAAGACCTTCACCGAGGTGGAGGACCTCATGGAGCTCTTGGGCCTTGGCCTTTACCTCCTCGCCGGGCCCCTGGGCAAGGAGCAAGCCGATACCTTTGACAACATCGTCCGCAAGCTGAACGAACAGAAAGGGAAGTACTACGGCAAAACGGCCCACTACGCGAGCTTCGGAGCCGCCGAGCTCCGGTTCGCGCCCGAGGCCCTGCTCCGCGAGGCGAGGCGGGAAGGGCAGATCAAGGCGATGGAGGCCCTTCTCGGCCTGGGCTACCCTTGGTCCACCTCAGCCCTGGAAGCCCAGTTAAAGGAGGACACGAGCCTATCGCCCCCCCAGGAGACTCCCGACCTACCTTACAGCTCTTCTCGGAAAGACGACAAGGACACCTGGTCCAAACTCAGACCAATGTTAGACTCACTGCGTCGCGAGGTTCGGGAAGGTCTCGAGCACCTCAGAGGGCCATCAAGCATCCGGGAATTTATTCTTCAGGAAGCCGCGGGAGCCATGGCGCAAAAGGGAGCAGGTCTCAGGGGACTGGAGGAAGGGCTAAACGCCTTTCTGAGGTCCGCAAAGGAACTGCAACAAAAGCTCTCCCAAGAGGCCCAGCGGAAGCGCAAAGACTGGGAGAATGAAATCCTTGGGATAGAGGAAAACCTCAGAACTTCCGGAAGACAAGCTTCAGCGAGCCTACTCACAAGCCTTTTCCGAAGGCAAGAGGAGGACCCCTTTCTCGGACAGGAGAAAGTTTCTTCCCTATACCGGCAAGTGAGGGAACTCAGCACCCTCGAGGCCCGGGCGGCCATCGCCGAAAGCTGGGTGAAGGCCCTGGAGGGCCTGCTCGGCGAGCTCCAGGGCCTCATGCAGCAGGTGCGCGACCACAAGGCCCGCCTGGAAAGCGAAGGGGGTCAAAAGGAAGGGCCCTCCCGGGACGCGGAACCCTTCACCCTCACCCTGCCCCCGGCCTACGTGGAGGCCCAGGGCCGGGTGGAGGCCGAGGCCGCCGAGGTCCGGTGGGACCTCGAGGCCCTCCTCCGGGCCCCCAAGGAAAGCCTGGAACAGGCCCTGGCCTTCCACGGGTCCGCCACCTCCTTGGCCGAGTGGCTTCGGAAGGCTTTCCAGAAGAGGGAAGGGGACCGGGAGCTCTGGGAGGCGGTGGAGCGCACCTTGAGGGAGCTGGACCAGGTGTCTGACCCCGCCTGGGACTACGAGGACGCCTGGGTGTCCAACCCCGGCCTGGGCTACAAGGAAAAGGTCCACATCCTGGGCGTGGCCGACGCCACGGACCGGAACGACCCCTTCGTGGGGGAGGAGGAGATCCTGAACCTCTTCGCCTCCAACCTCCACGACCGCATGCGGCTGCAGCGGGTCTCCACGGGGGACCCGCACCGGGTCCTCCACTACAAGATCGAGGCCTCCATACCCGCCTTCGTCCTAAGGGGCATCCACATCTACCGGGAGAAGTACGAGAAGCTTTCCGCTGAGCGGAGCTTCCACGTCCACCGGGACTTTGAGGGAACCCTCGAGGACCTCTTCCCCCTGCCCAGGGAGGAGGAGGCGGTGGAAGTGTGGACCAAGGCCCGGGCCTTTGGCCTCCTCACCAAAGAGAAAGAGGAGGACTACGGCTTCGTGGACCGGAGGCAGGGCACGGAGCGGCGCCACCTCCTGGGGACGAGCCCGGCCGAGGCCTTCCGGGCCCTCAAGGGGGACTTCTTCGCCTTCAAGGAGCTCGAGGCCCAGGTGAAAAAGCGGGAGAACGAGCTCAGGCGGGATCCCCAGCGCCTCAAGGAGATCCGGGGGCGCCTCGCGGAGACCATCGCGAACCGGGAAAGCAAGCTGGCGGACGAGGGCTTTGACCCGGAGGACAAGGAGGTGTTCCAAAAGGAGCTGGAGGCCCTCCGCGCCTGGAAGGAAAGGCTGGAGGCCCTCAGGCCGGACTCGGGGAACGACGACTTCCCTGCGCTCCTTTAGGCCATGGTCCACCCTACCCTCCTGGTGGCCTTTCCCGGGCTCGCGGAGACCCTGGTGCGGGCGGCAAAGCCCCTCTGGACGGCGCGCCTCGGGCCCAGGGCCTTGGCGCTGGAGGCGGTGGGCCCAAAGGAGGCGGAGCGGGGGCTTGTGGCCTTGCTTTCCCAAGGCCGGCAGTTGGAGCTCAAGCGCCGGGGCCTCGAGCCCGACCCCGCCCTCACCCTGGTGGTCCTGGCCGAGGCGGAGCGGGAAGGCCTCCTGGAATTCCTGGACGACCTAAGGGCAAAGAGCCAGCGCGGGCCCTGGGCCGGGATGGAGCTCCGCCTCCACCTGGTCCTCTTCCTCTTGGGGCCGGAGGGGCTGGAGGCCCTGAAGGCCCTTCCCCCTGACCCCGGCCTGGAGCCCCCCACCCGGGTTTGGCCGGTGTCCCGCTGGGGACGGAACGGCCTCTACCTGCCCCGCGAGGAGCACCTCTCGGTCTGGGTCCAGCACTTCGTGGAGGCGCTGGTGGCCTCGAGGGCCCCCTTGCAACCGGAAAAGGGCCTGGACTGGGTGGGCCTCGGCATCGCAAGGCTGGAGCTGGAGCGCCCAAGCCCCGAGGCCCTGGTGCTCCCCCTCTGGGAGGCGGTGAAAGGGCTCCGCGTCGGCCCCGCCCCGGCCCTTCCCCCGCCACCTTCCCGAAACTTCGCCCCGGGCGAGTTCCCGGCGCGCCCCGAGCGCAAAAGCTGCACGGAGCACCCCGGGTGGGACGTGCACCTGTCCCGGTGGGAGGCCTACCGCAAGGAAGAGGGCCTGCGGGCCGCCCAGGCCGGGGAGGAAGCCCTCTTCGCCCTGGACGCCCCCACGCCCTACGCCCTGGGACGCCAGGCCCTCCTCGTGGGGCTTCCCGCCCTTCCCGAGGCCCTCGCCCGCCTGGAAGCGGCGGCCAGGGCGGCCGAGGAGGAGCGGAGGGAGCTTCTAGAGCTCCTGGACCGGGCCGCGGGCGTGGCCGAGAAGCGGGCCCGGCTCCACCGCCTGCAAAGCCGCAGGGGCCGCCTGGAGCGCCAGGACCTGGAGGAGGAGGCCCGGGCGCTGGAGCGGGAGCTGGAGCCCGTGGACCAGGCCATCGGGGAGGGCGACGCCGCCTTCTTCCTCCGAGGAGACCCTGAGGCCCGTGAGGCGGAGGAGGGGCTCGCGGAGCTTGCGCAAAGGTTCCAGGAGAACGAGAGGCGCTGGAAGAGCGAGCTGGAGGACCGCCCGCCCCCGCCCGCCCCCGCCTGGAAGCGGTGGCTTTGGGGGATCCTGGCCCGGCTCAGGCTGGCGAGGCCCGAGGCCAAGCCCGCGGCCGAGGCGACCCGGAAGATCCTCTGCGACAAGGCGTGGAAGCTCCTCAACGAGGCGTGGGACCTGGAGGAGAAAAGGACCCAGCGCTACCTCCACTACGAGGCCCTTATCCACCGCTTCACCCTCCTCACCGAGTACCTCAAGGCCCTCTCGCGGGAGCGGGAGCGGGCCCTAAGGGCCCAGGCCCTGGCCGAGGCCTTCGCCCCCGCCCCCCAGGCCCCCGAGGAAAACCCCCTGGTGGTCCGGATCCCCAAGCCCCTTCTTCCCGGGCACCCCCGCCTCCAGGAGGCCGCCCGGCTCCTGGTGAAGGAGGGGTCCCTCGAGGCCCTTTGGGACGGCGACCTTCCGGGTCTGGAGGGGCGCCTCCGGAAGACGGCCAAGCGGCTTGCAGACGAGCTCGGCGACGTCCAGCTTCCAAGACCCCAGGAGGAGCTCTGGTCCACCCTGGTGGCGGCCGCCGCCCCCCGGGTCCTGGCGCGCCACTGGCCGGAGCACCGCCAGTACGCCTACGTCCTGGGCCAAGCCCCGGGAACGCGCTGGGGGGAGGCCTACGACCAGGAGGACTGGCTTCCCGGGGAGAGCGTCCTCCTGCGCCTGGTGTTTCCCTTGGCCCCGGAGCACCTCCTGGAGGACACCGTGCGGCCTGCCCAGGAGGTGCCGCAGGAACCCCCCGAGGGCGAAGAGCCTCCCCCGGCCCCCAAGGAGGAGGCCGTGCGGCGGGAAAACCCCCTTTTGGACGAGCTTTTAGCGTGAAGGAGGTGCCGTGAGCTTCGCGGAAAAAGCCCAACAAGCCTTCCCAGGCCAGGTGGTGGAGAAGCGGTTGCTGCAGGACGCCCTCTTCCACCGGGTGCCCCGCTTCGTGGTGGAGTACCTCCTCGCCAAGGCGGGGGGCGGGCCCGAGGCCGTGGAGAAGGTGCGCCGGCTTTTGGAGGAGCGGTACATCGGCCCCGGGCACCAGGAATGGCTCAAGGACCAGCTCCTGCGCAAGGGGCGCCTGGTGCTCATTGACCGCCTCGAGGTCAAGGTGGACCTGGCCACGGCCACCTACCAGGCCCGGCTCCCAAGCCTCGGGGAGTACACCGCGGACGTGGAGCCAAGCCTTCCCGAGCGCCACCCGGGCGTGCTCTACGGCCTTTGGGGCACCCTGGAGCTCTCCTACGAGGCGGGGACGGGGAGGGTCCGCGTCCGGCAGTTCATCCCCTTCCAGGCCAGCCTCACCTCCCTGGACCCCTTTCTTCGGGGAAGGGCGGCCTTCAGCGAGGAGGAGTGGACCGACTTCCTGCTGGCCAGCGTGGGGCTGAACCCGGAACCCCTCACCCCGAGGCAGAAGCTCCTCTACCTGGCCCGCATGGCCCCCCTGGTGGAGCCCAACCTGCACCTCATGGAGCTCGGCCCCCGGCAGACCGGGAAGACCTACCTCCTCCGCAACCTCTCCCCCGAGGCCCACGTCATCTCCGGGGGGAAGGTCTCCCCGGCCGTCCTCTACTACGACCTGCGCACCCGCAAGCCCGGGCTCATCCCCACCTACCAGGTCCTGGTCTTTGACGAGGTGGCCCACACCGCCTGGGAGGACCCCTCCATCCTCTCCATCCTCAAGGACTACATGGAGTCGGGCCAGTTCAGCCGGGGCGGGCGGACCCTTGTGGCGGAGGCCTCTTTGGTCTTTCTGGGCAACGCCGACCGGCCGGAGCCTCCCCTGACCCGGGTGCTCCCGCTTGGGCTCAAGGGGGACACCGCCTTTCTGGACCGCATCCACGGCCTGCTTCCCGGCCACGAGTTCCCCAAGATCTCCCCCGAGCTCCTCTACCAGGGGCCCGGGCTCGTGGTGGACTACCTGAGCGCCGCCCTGAAGAAGCTCCGCCCCCTGGGCTTTGACCCGGACCTGGCCCTTCCCCCTGGGCTCACCCAGCGGGACGTGCGGGCGGTGCGGAAGTGGGTCTCCGCCCTCCTCAAGCTCCTCTACCCGAACCGCGACTGGCCGGAGGGCCGACCGCAAGCCCTGGCCGAGCTGGCCCTGGAGCTTAGGGAGCGGGTCTACTGCGAGATGAGCCACTACAACCGCGAGGAGTTTCCCCCAAAAGGCCCCTGCCCGCCGAGGCCCAGCGCGGCGCCCCCGGAGGAGGGCATCCCTTGGGAGGAACTTTTCACCCTTCTAGACGAGGCCTACGTTCCCCTCTTCCGGGCCCTGCAGGAGGCCGGCCTACCCCCGCCCACGGAAGGGCCGGAGGACGTCCGCACCGACGCGGGCACCATGATCCAAAGCCTCGCCCGATGGGGGAAAAAGCGCCTCTTCCCCAAGGGAAGCGGGGGGGACGGCCTGGAGGTGGGACCGGACACGCCCGTGGACCGGATCCGGGCCTTCCTGGGGTTATGATCCCCCTATGGACGTGCTGGACCTCCTGAAGCCGGGGGCCCTCTTCCGGGCCCGGGGGCGGGACTACCGCCTGGAGCACCGCCAGAAAGACGTGCTCCTCGCCCGGGCCGTGGACACCGAGGAGGAGGCCCTCTTCTACCTCCCCCTCGAGGGCCCGGGGATCCGGCTCACCGCCCTGGGCCTTCCCCCCGCCACCCCCGGGGACCCGGCGCTCCACGACCTCCTCCTCAGGGCCCTGGACCTCTCCACCCTCCACGCCGACGCCCCCTTCCTCGCCCTCCAGCGCTCCCGGGTGGTGCCCGCCAACTACCAGCTCGTCCCCCTCCTCATGGCCCTGCGCCAGCCCGAGGTGCGCCTCCTCCTCGCCGACGACGTGGGCCTGGGGAAGACGGTGGAGGCGGGCCTCATCCTCAAGGAGCTCCTCCTCCGCTCCAAGGCCCGCCGGGTCCTGGTCCTGGCCCCGGCCCACCTCCTCGGCCAGTGGCGGGAGGCCTTGAGGCGCTTCTTCCACCTGGAGTTTGAGGTCCTCTCCGGGCCCAACCTCAAGCGCCTGGCCCGGCGCCTCCCCCCGGGGGCGGACCCCTGGGCCCACTTTGACCGGGTCATCGCCAGCCTGGACTACGCCAAGCAGGACGGGGTGCGCCACCTGGTCCTGCGGCAGGACTGGGACCTCCTCCTGGTGGACGAGGCCCACCTCGCCGCCCGCCCCCCCACGGAGCGGGGCAAGCAGATGGAGCGCTACCGCCTGGTGCGGGAGCTCTCCTCCAGGGTGCCCCACCTCCTCCTCCTCACCGCCACCCCCCACAACGGCTACACCGAGAGCTTCCATAGCCTCCTGGAGCACCTGGACGCGGGCCGCCTGGGCCTCTTTAAGGGCGGCGCCCTGGACCGGGAGGCCGCCAAGAAGCACGTGGTGCAGAGGCGGCGGCGGGACGTGGAGGAGTGGTTCCGCAAGGAGGGGAAAAAGAGCCCCTTCCCCGAGCGGGACGCCAGGGAGGTGCCGGTGGAGCCCAACCGGGCCGAGCTGGAGCTCTTTGAGGCGGTGCGCCGCTACCAGGAGGAGGTCTTTGACCCCGACCCCGCCAAGGTGCCCGTCCTCGGGCGGTGGCTCGCCATGCACCTCATGCGCCGGGCCACGAGCTCCCCCAAGGCCCTCGAGGAAAGCCTGAAGCGGCGCAAGGCCCTCCTGGAAAACCTCCTCGCCGGGGGGGAGGGGCCCACGGGGGAGGAGGAGGCCGCCCTCCTGGACACCGCCCCCGAAAGGCTCTCCCCCGAGGAGGCGGAGCTCAGCCTCGAGCTCAGCCTCGCCGACCAGGCCCGGGCCCAGGCGGAGAGGGCCTACCTCGAGGTCCTCCTCCGCCACCTCAGGGCCTGGCGCAAGGACAGCAAACTCCAAGCCCTCCTGGAGATGCTCCAGGACCCCTTGAGGCTTGGCCGGGGGCGGACCCTGGTCTTCACCCGCTACAAGGACACCCTGGACTACCTGGTGGAAAGGCTCTCCCAGGCCCTCCCCTACCCCGTCTTCGCCGTGCACGGGGAGATGGCCGAGGAGGAGCGGGAAGAGGTCCTCGCCGCCTTCGCCCAAAAGAACCCCGCCCTGCTGGTGGCCACGGACGTCTTCTCCGAAGGGCTCAACCTCCAGCACTACGCCGCCCAGCTCGTCCACTACGACCTCCCCTGGAACCCCAACCGCCTGGAGCAGCGGAACGGGCGCATAGACCGCTTCGGCCAGCCCGAAGCCCAGGTGCGCATCCGCACCCTCTACTACGAGCGCTCCTTTGACGTGGCCGTCTTCCGGGTGCTCCTGGAGAAGGCCGAGCGCATCCGCAGGGAGCTCGGGGTGGTGCCCGCCTTCTTCGGGGACGAGGGCTACCTCCGGGCCCGCCTCGAGGCCCTCTGGAGCCGGGACTGGCGGGGAGAGCGCCGCCTCCAGGCCTCCCTTTTTGACGAGGCCGAGCCCGAGGTGGAGGCCGCGCGCAGGGCCATGGCCGAGGGCTTCTACGGCCACAGCGAGTTCAGCCTCCCCGACGTGGAGCGCCGCCTCCAGGAGGCCCTTAGGCGGGCGGGAAGCCCCGAAACCCTCAAGGGGTTCGTCCTGGACGGGCTCCGCTACCTGGGCTGGCAGGTGGAAGGGGAAGACCCCTACACCGCCAGGCGGGGCGCCGGAGAGGCGGTGCCGGGGCTTCCCCCCACCTTCGGCCCCTTCAGCTTTGACCCCGGGGCCCCCCTGGGCGTGGAGGTCCTGGACCTCGCCCACCCCCTGGTGGAGCACCTGGTGGCCCACCTGCGCTTTAGGGCCTACCGGGACCTGGACGGGGCGAGGACCGCCCTCTTAAGCTTCCCCGCCCCGCCCGGGACGCCGCCCGTGGCCTTCTACCACTTCCGGGCCCGCTTCGCGGCAAGCCGGGGAGAGGTCCTGGAAAGCCTCTTCCGCAAGGCGGTGCGGCTTCTGGACGGGGCCGAGCTTCCCGAGGAGGAGGCCGAGGCCCTCTGGGCCAAGCGCATGAAGGCGCCCCCCGCCCTGAGCCGGGAGCAGGCCCGCTACCTGGCCGAGGAGGCCCTAAGGGTCCCCCTCGAGGCCCTGGGGGAAGCGGGGGCAAAGGAGGTGCTGGAGCGCCTGCGGGCGGAGAGGGCCGCCCTCAAGCGGGACCTGGCCCGGGCCTACGGCGCCCTCCCCGAGGCCTTCCACGACCTGGACCGCCTGGAGCTTTTGGGCCAGGAGCTTCTCGCCATCACCCTCCTGGCCCCGGCACGCCCATAAGAGGGAGGAAGCCCCATGAACTTCCACGCCATCCGCGTATCCGGCGGTATCCTCACCGAGGAGTTTCTCAAGACCCTCACCGAGCCCGAGGCCCTGAAGGAGCTCGGCCTCTCCCCCGAGGAGGTGCGGGACCGCTTCTACGCCCTCCTCGGCCTCTACGAGCGGGTGGGCTCCCTCTTCGCCCTCACCGACACCTCCAAGGCCCGGGAGGCCTGGCTCCTCCCCTTCTTCCGGGCCCTGGGGTGGAACCCCGCCTACAACCGCGGCCACCTCCAGGTGGCGGACCAGGCCTTTCCCATAAGCCACCGGGGCTTCCCCGAGGAAAACGCCCCGCCCCTCCACCTGGTGGCCGCCGAGCCCGACCTCCGCCCAAGCCGCCGCGAGAAGAGCCCCCAGGCCCTCCTCCAGGCCTACCTGAACCTGCACCCCGAGCACGACTGGGGCATCCTGGCCGCCCCCTGGGAGGTGCGGCTTCTCCGCAAGTACTACCACGTCTCCGTCCCGGGCTACGTGGCCTTCAACCTGGTGGAGCTCTTTGAGGCCCCCCGGGACCAGGGGCTCAAGGAGTTCCAGGCCCTCCTTCTCCTCCTCTCCCCGAGCCGCTTCCAGAAGGGCAAGGACGGCAAGACCCCCCTGGACCGCTACTACGAGAGGGCCCGGGAAACCGGGATCCGCGCCCGGGACGCCCTGAGAAAGGGGGTGGTGGAGGCCCTCGAGGCCCTGGGGAACGCCTTCCTCACGGAAAGCCTCCGGGAGGAGCTCAAGGACCCCGAGAAGCTTGGGGCCTACCACCGGGAGCTTCTCCTCTTGGTCTACCGCCTCCTCTTCCTCCTCTACGCCGAAAGCCGGGGCCTCCTCCCCCACGGGGGGGAGCTTTCCTGGGTCTACGAGCGGGAGTACAGCGCAAGCGCCCTCAGGGAACGGGCCGCCCGCCAGGACCCCTTTGGCGGTCAAGGAGCGTACGAGGACCGCCACACCGACCTCTGGGAAAAGCTCCTCCTCACCTTCGGGCTCGTCTACCGGGGGGACGCGCGCCTGGGCGTGCCCGCCCTGAACGGCGAGCTCTTCGCCCCGGAGGGGCTTCCCCTCCTCACGGGCGGGGTTTTGGACCCCGGGGAGAGGGCCCGCCACCCCGACCTTCCCCGGCCCAAGAACAGCGAGCTCCTCCGGGCCGTGCGCCTCCTCACCCACGTGGAGCGGGAAGGGGCCTTGGAGCGCATCAACTACAAGGACCTCGAGGTGGAGGAGATCGGCCACGTCTACGAGGGCATCCTGGCCCTGGCCCCCCGCCTGGCGGAGGGGCGGTACACCCTGGAAAGCCACCTCCTGGAGCGCAAGTCCTCGGGGAGCTACTACACCCCGCGCGAGCTTGTCCAGCTCGTGCTCCAAGAAAGCCTCGTCCCCGTGGTGGAGGCCCGCCTGCGGGAGGCCGGGGAGGACCCCAAGAAGCAGGAGGAAGCCCTCCTCTCCCTCAAGGTGGTGGACCCGGCCATGGGAAGCGGGGCCTTCCTCATCTCGGCCCTGGAGTACCTGGCGGAGAAGCTTCTGGAGATCCGGGGCCAGGGGAAGGACGACCCGGAGGCCCTCTACGAGGCCCGCCACCTGGTGGCCTCCCGGTGCCTCTACGGGGTGGACCTGAACCCCATGGCGGTGGAGCTCGCCAAGCTTTCCCTCTGGATCGCCTCCGCCGCCAAGGGCAAGCCCCTCTCCTTCCTGGACCACCACCTGAAGGTGGGAAACTCCCTGGTGGGGGCCCCGGAGGACTTCCTGGAGCGGGGCATCCCCAAGGAGGCCTACGACCGAGAGGGGGTGCCCAAGGAGGTGCGCAAGGGGCTCTCCTTCGGCCCCGGGGCGGGAAGCCTCCTCTTCCCCCTGCCCGCGCCCCCTTTCCTGGACTTTGAGGAGAAAACCGCCGCCGAGGTGGAGGAGAAGCGCAGTCGCTACCGGGCGTGGCGGGAAAGCGAGGAGGTGCGGAAGTGGGAGCTCCTGGCCGACTACTGGACCGCCGCCTTCTTCCTCCGGCCCGCCCCGGGGGTGCGCCTGCCGGACGCCCAGGGCCTCAACTGGCTCGTCCAGCAGAGCCAAGCCCCCCTGGCCCAGTGGGAGGGAAGCTCCTACCTCTCCCCGCCCACCCGCCACGCCCTCGAGGCCGCCAAGGGCCGCCACCGCTTCTTCCACTGGTGGCTGGAGTTCCCGGAGGTCTTCCAGAAGGGCGGGTTTGACGTGGTGCTGGGGAACCCGCCGTGGGAGAAGGTGAAGCTGGAGGACAAGCAGTTCTTCGCCGACAAGGCCCCCGAGATCGCCGAGGCGGAGAACGCCGCCAAGCGCAAGCGCCTGATCGCCGCCCTGGAGAAGGAAAACCCCGCCCTCTTCCGGGCCTACCAGGAGGCCCTGGCGGAGGCCGAGGCGGTTTCCGGGTTCCTGCGGCACTCGAGCCGCTTCCCCCTCACCGCCCGGGGGGACGTGAACACCTACCCCCTCTTCGCCGAGCTCGCCCGCGCCCTTCTCTCTCCTGGGGGCCGGGCGGGGCTCATCGTGCCCACGGGCATCGCCACCGACGACTCCAACAAGGAGTTCTTCGCCGACGTGGTGGCGAAGGGGGAGCTTTCCGCCCTTTACGACTTTGAGAACCGGGAGGGGATTTTCCCCGGGGTGCACCGCTCCTACAAGTTCGCCATCCTCGCCCTCAAAAAGGAGAGGGACCAGGCCCCCGCCCGACTCGCCTTCTTCCTCACCCGCCCCGAGGGGCTCGAGGACCCCACCCGGGTCTTTACCCTTTCCCCCGAGGACTTCGCCCTCCTCAACCCCAACACCAAGACCTGCCCCGTCTTCCGCACCCGGCAGGACGCCGAGCTCACCCGGGCCATCTACCAGAGGGTGCCCGTCCTGTGGAGGGAGGAGCCAGAGAAGAACGCCTGGGGGGTGCGGTTCCTCCGGCTCTTTGATATGGCTAACGACGCCCACCTCTTCCGCACCCGGGAGGACCTTCTGGCCCAGGGCTTCCACCTGGTGGGAAACCGCTTCGCGCGGGGAGAGGAGGTCTACCTCCCCCTCTACGAGGCCAAGCTCTTCTGGCACTACGACCACCGCTTCGCCACTTTTGAAAGCAAGGACACCCGGGACGTGGAGCCCGGGGAAAAGCAAGACCCCGCCTTCCTCCCCCTGCCCCGCTACTGGGTGCCCCGGGAGGAGACCGAGGCCCGCCTGCGGAAGGCCGGGTGGGAGCGGGGGTGGTTGGTGGGGTTCCGGGACATTGCCAACGCCACTAATGAGCGCACGGCCATCTTCGCGGCCCTGCCGAGGGTGGGGGTGGGA
>NZ_JBWGQW010000030.1:0-17440 GCF_056332225.1 Thermus sp.
CACCAACGCTTCGTCGGGGGACAGGGCCCTGGCCTGGAACTTGACCACCAACCAAGCCATCCCTCTTCCTGATGATCCTAGCGGCGGGAACACGGCTTACGCTTGCGCCAAGAGTGGAAGCGACGTCTACATCGTGGGCCGGGTGTATCCGAACTTTCCTACCCCTACCATCTGGAAGAACTACGCCATCTGGCATCAAAACACCAACGCTTCTTTTGGTATCTTCCACGACATCACTCCGGATGCCAGCAAGGCTTCGGTCCAGCTGGGCTTTCAGGGATATCTTTACGACCTGAGCAGTAGGCAGTACACCCAACTCTCTGGTACACAAGGGAGGTACTGGAGCCGGATTTCACCCGACGGGCAGGCCGTGGCCTTTAACCGTGATGGTGCTGTGTGGGTGTGGTACGGCGGCAACGTTTACACACCTAGCATCAATGGTCCTTATGCCGTGCGGGTCAGGAACGGCGTGGCCTACGTCTTCGGGGGAAGCTCGGATGGGCTCAACGCGGTTCGCTGGCGCAGCGATACCCAGTCGCTGGAGAACTTGAACACCGTCTTCGCCGGCGTGTTGCCGCAGGGCGTTACCCTCAAAACCGTCTCTGCCGTGAGCCTTGACAACCGGGTCATCGTGGGCATCGCCCGCAACCCCAACACCAATCAGGACGAGCCCTTCGTCCTTGTGGGCGATCCCTTCCAGACCGCTCCATGACCTTGCCTGTAGGCTTTGGGATGGATTCTCAGCCTTCCCGCGCTCCCGGGTCGGTTTCCCCCACGGGGTCCAGACCTGGGAGCGGGGATTCCCTTGCGTGCGGCTACGAGGATTTAGGAGCGGGGAGCAGGGCTTTGGCCAGGATGAGGTGAACGTGGTCGTCCCCGGGGGGAACTACGGCTGGCCGAGGGTGGTGGGGAGGGGGAACGACCCCCGCTACCGGGACCCCCTCTACGTGTGGCCCGAGGGCTTCCCCCCGGGGAACCTGGCCTTCTTCCGGGGGGACCTCTACGTGGCGGGCCTCCGGGGGGAGGCCCTCCTCAGGCTCGTGCTGGAAGGGGAAAGGGGGCGCTGGCGGGTTTCGCGGGTGGAGGTGGCCCTCTCGGGCTTCGGCCGCCTCCGGGAGGTCCAGGTGGGCAAGGACGGGGCCCTCTACCTCACCACCTCCAACCGGGACGGAAGGGGAAGGGTGCGCCCCGGGGACGACCGGGTGCTCCGCCTGGCGTAGACTGGGCCTCGTGGAGCGGGTCCTGCCCTTCCGCTTTGACGAGAAAGAGGGGGTCTTCTGGCTTCTAGACCAGAGGCGGCTTCCCCTGGAGGAGGTCTGGGTGCCGGTGCGCACCGCCAAGGAGATGGCCGAGGCCATCCGGGCCATGGTGGTGCGGGGGGCTCCGGCCATCGGGGTTTCGGCGGCCTTCGGCATGGTGCTCGCCCACCTCCGGGGGGAGGACCTGGAGGAGGCCGAGCGCCTCCTTAGGCAAAGCCGTCCCACGGCGGTGAACCTCTTCCACGCCCTAAAGAGGATGCGCCCCCACCTCGGGGACCTAAGGGGAAGCCTAAAGGAGGCCAAGGCCCTCTGGCGCGAGGTGGAGGAGACCGAGCGGGCCATAAGCCAGAACGGGGCGAGGCTCTTAAGGGGCCAGGTCCTCACCCACTGCAACACGGGGCCTTTGGCCACGGGGGGCTTCGGCACCGCCCTGGGGGCCATCCTCGAGGCCCACCGCCAGGGGCGGGTCACCCACGTCTGGGTGGACGAGACCAGGCCCTACCTCCAGGGGGCCCGCCTCACCGCCTTTGAGCTCATGAAGGCGGGGGTCCCCGCCACCCTCATCGCCGACAACATGGCGGGGTTTCTCATGCAGCGGGGCCAGGTGGACGCCGTCATCGTGGGGGTGGACCGCATGGCCCTAAACGGGGACTTCGCCAACAAGATCGGCACCTACGCCCTGGCGGTCCTGGCCCACCACCACGGCATTCCCTTCTACGCCGCCCTGCCCCTTTCCTCCGTGGACCCAAGCCTCCCAAGCGGGGAGGGCATCCCCATTGAGGAGCGCCCCCCCGAGGAGGTCCTGGAGCTAAAGGGGGTGCGCCTCGCCCCCCCGGGCTTTCCCGCCTACCACCCGGCCTTTGACCTGACCCCCCACCGCTACCTCACCGGCATCGTCACGGAGAAGGGGGTCCTCTATCCCCCCTTTGACGAGGCGCTGCGGGATGCCCTGGGCCTTTCTTGAGGGGCTTTTGGGCCACGCCTGCCCGGGGTGCGGGGGGAGGCTGGACCGGCCTCTCCTCTGCTCCGGGTGCCGCGCGGGCCTTCGGGCCCAGGTGGCGGGGGACTTGGTCTACCTCGGGCTCTACGGCCGGGTAGGGGGGCTTGCCCGTGCCCTGAAGTACGGCCGACGCTTCGGCCTCGCCCCCCTCCTCGCGGCTCCCCTGGCCGAAGGGGTGCGGGAGGCGGGCTGGGCCCTCCAGGGGGTTGCGGCGGTGCCCACCCTTCTCCCTAGGCTTCTCCTCCGGGGCTACAACCCCCCCGAGCTCCTCGCCCGGGAGGTGGCCCGCCTCCTCGGCCTTCCCTACCGGAGGGCCCTGCGCCGGGTGCGCTATGCCCCAAGCCAGCCCACCCGGGGCCGGGCCCGCGGGAAGCTCCCCGGGAACCTCTTCGCCCCCGCCCTAAGGGTGGAGGGAGCCTGGCTTTTGGTGGACGATGTGCTCACCAGCGGGGCCACCTTCCTAAGGGCGAAGGAGGCCCTTGAGAGGGCGGGAGCGAGCCAGGTCTACGGCGCCTTTATCGCCGTCAGGGACCCCGGGGCCTTGGGGCCTTACCGGTAGACGGGCGCTCTCGGCTCCCATGCGGGCGCCCTGCCATGGGGCGGTAGGCACATTCCCGCGGGGGCTTCCCCCTAGACTGGGGCGTAAGGGGGTGGTTCCCTTGAAGAAGCCCCGCCTCCGCCGCCTCCCGGACCTCCTTCCCCACCTCAAAGAGGGGCGCTACCGCCTGGGCCCCCACGTGGCCCGGCACATGCTCCAGGAGGGCTTCACCGAGCTGGACGTCCTCCGGGCCCTGGAGTGGGGGAGGGAGCTCGCCATCTACCCCGAGGACCAGAGGATGCTCGTCCTGGGCTACATGGTCTTTCCCCCGAGGCTCCGGCTTCCCCTGCACGTGGTCTTGGAGTACGCCACGCCCCGCCAGGTGGACATCGTCACCGCCTTCATCCCCAAGGACCCCTACCGGGTCTACTCCCGGGCCCGCCTGGCGGCCATCTTGCGCTTTGACGGGGCCCTCGAGGAGGTGCGCTGGACCAAGCCCCTCGCCCTCTACCCCTCCTGGGAGTAGCACCCGGGGCAGCGGCCGTAGACCGTGACCTCGTGGGCCTCGGCCAGGAAGCCGGGGGGTAGGTGGGTGAGGCCCAGGTCGCATCCCAAAAGCTCGTACACCCGGCCGCAGACCCGGCAGAGGAAGTGGTGGTGGTGGGCCTGGCCCGCCCGCTCGTACCTCGGGGGCTCCCCTGGGAGCGCTACGGGCACCAGAAAGCCTTCCTCCTGGAGGCTTTTGAGGTTGCGGTAAACGGTGGCCAGGCCCAGGGAGGGCACCTTCCTGCGGGCGAGCTCCAGCACCTCCTGGGGGGAGAGGGGGCGGTCCGCCTCGAGGAAGACCTCCCGGATGGCCCGCCGCTGCCGGGTGGAGCGCTTCATGCTCCAAGGATACCCATCTGAAAAGAAATTTTCATCCTCTTGGGATAGAGTGGCCTCATGCGCTCCCTCATGGCCTTATTCCTATGCCTTTGGCTCCTGCCCGCCTTGGCCCAGGAGTCCGGGGAGTACCTCCTGGGGCGCATCCTCGGCCTGGACCTGGAGCGGGGCGTGGCCCAGGTCAGGGTCCAAGGGGAGGTGAGGGAGGCCCTCTTGCCCACCGATGGAGGGGGGTTTCGGGTGGGGATGGGGGTGGTCCTGTACCGGGAGGGGGAGCGGCTTTACGTGAGCGAGCCCGACCGGACGCCCTGGCTCCTTGCGCTTCTTGGCCTTTTCGCCCTGATGGCGGCCCTTTTGGGCCGGGCCAAGGGGGTGCGGGGGCTTCTCGGTACCTTCCTTAGCCTCCTGGTGGTGGTCTACCTCGTGGTGCCCAAGGTGGCCTCCGGGGGAAACCCCTTGCTTGTTGCCCTTCTAGGGAGCCTGGGGGTGCTCCTTTTTTCCGTCTACCTGGTCCACGGGGTGAACCGCAAGACCACGGCGGCCCTTCTCGGCGTCCTGGGGGCCGTGGCCTTCGTGCTCCTCCTCGCCGCCTTCTTCGTGCGGGCCATGGGCTTCACCGGGCTGGCCTCGGAGGAGGCCCTCCTCCTCCGCCAGTGGGGCGGGGTGGACCTCCTCTCCCTCTTCCTGGCCGGGGTGGTGGTGGGGGCCCTGGGGGCCCTCACGGACGTGAGCGTGACCCAGGCGGCGGTGGTCCAGGCGCTAAGCCACGCCAACCCCCGCTACGGCCTTTGGGAGCTCTACCGGAGGGGGATGGAGGTGGGCTACGACCACATCGGAAGCCTGGTGAACACCCTGGTCCTGGCCTACGCCGCGGGCTCCTTGCCCCTCTTCCTCCTCCTCACCAAGGACCCCACCCCTCTTCGCTTCCTCCTGAACACCGAGCCCTTCGCCTCCGAGATCGCCGCCATGGTCCTGGGCTCCTTGGGGCTTCTCCTGGCGGTCCCCCTCACCACCCTGGTGGCGGCCTGGTTCTTCCAGGGGGGGAGGGGTGAGGCCCCAGAAGACCAGGGGCACGTTCACTAAGTGCCCGCACCTTGGCTTTGTAACAAGGGATGCCCAAGCTTTGGCCGCGGGAAAGCTCTTTTGGGGCCCCCACCGCGGCAAAAGCCGCGGTGGGGTACTTAACCTGGCGACCCTTCGCCCAGGACGAGGCCCGGGAGGTTGGGTGGGATAAGCGCCTACAATGGGGGCGTGCGCTTATTGCATACCGCGGACTGGCATTTGGGAAAGGTGTTGAAGGGCATAGACCGCACCCCCGAGATCGGGGAGGCCCTGAAGGGTCTTCTGGAGATCGTTCACAAGGAGCGGGTGGAACTGGTGGTGGTGGCGGGGGACCTCTTTGACCGGCCCCAGGTTTCCGCCGAGGCCGAGGCCTACGCCGTGGAGTTCTTCCTGCGCCTCAGGGAGCTTGAGGTGCCCGCTTTGGTCATCGCCGGGAACCACGACCCCAAGGAGCGCCTCGAGGCCCTCTCCCCCCTTCTCGCCCTGGCGGGGGCGGTGGTGCGGGGAAGGCCCCTCTTTCGGGAGGAGGGAGGGGTGGTAAAGACCCGGGGGCTAAGCGCGGCCCTCCTCCCCTTCGTGTCCGAGAGGGTCTTGGTGAAGCGGGTGTGGCAGGAGGCGGAGGAACGGCACCGCACCTACGCCGAGGCCATGCGCCGGGTCCTGGCCAACCTGGAAAGCCCCCTGATGCTGGCCCACTTCGCCCTGGAGGGGGTGCGGCCCGGGGGTGGGGAGTTCTACTTCCACCTGGCCGGGAGCTACGCCGTGCCCCCCTCGGCCCTCCCCTTGGGGGCCCGCTACCTGGCCCTGGGGCACATCCACCGCCAGCAGCAGGTCTCGGAGGCTCCCGTGGCCTGGTACCCGGGGAGCCTGGTCCAGCTGGACTTCGGCGAGGGGGAGGAGGCGGAGCGGGGGGCGCTTCTGGTGGAGCTTCCCCCCTCGGGGCCTCCCCGGGTCCACCCCATAAGGGAGCGCTGGGGGAAGCCCCTCAGGACCTATCGCCTGAAGAAGGAGGAGCTGGACGGGAGGATGGGCGAGCTGGAGCGCTTTCCCGGCTACCTGCGCCTGGTGGTGGAGGGGAGGCTTTCCCCGGCGGAGAAGGAGCGGTTCTACCGGGCCCTTCCCCATCTCCTGGCCCTCGAGGCCCTCTCGGAGGGGGCGGAGGCCAGGGGGGAGGAAGGCCCCGAGCTCGGCCTGGTGGAGGCCTACGGCCGCTACCTGGAGGAGCGGAACCGCAAGGAGGAGGCCCTCCTCGCCCGTTTCGGGGAGGTGCTGCGGGAGGTGGAGCGTGAGGCCTTGGAAGCTGGAGCTTGAGGGCTTCGGCCCCTACCGGGACAAGCAGGAGGTGGACTTCTCCGAGGTGGAGCTCTTCGCCATCACCGGCCCCACGGGAAGCGGGAAGAGCACCCTCTTGGACGCCATCGCCTTCGCCCTTTACGGGCGGGTCCCCCGGGTGGGGCGGAACGTCAAAGACCTCGTCCACCCCGCCCGGAGCGAGGCCCGGGTGCGCCTCACCTTCGCCGTGGGGGAAAGGCTCTACCGGGTGGAGAGGGTGCGCGGGAAAAAGAGCGAGGCCCGGCTTTTTGAGCTGGGGACGGGGGAGAGGCTCCTTCCCCTGGAGACCCTGGAGGACGTGAACCGCGCCCTGGAAGGGCTTCTCGGCCTCTCCTACGAGGCCTTCACCCGGGCCCTCCTCCTGCCCCAGGGGGAGTTTGACCGCTTCCTCAAGGGGGAGGCCAAGGAAAGGCGGCAGCTCCTCATGGACCTCTTTGAGCTCTCGCGCCTGGAGAGGGCCAAGGAGAAGGCCGTCCATGAGCGGGACCGGCTAAAGGGGGAAAGGGACCGCCTGGAGGGGGAGCTTTCCTCCCTGGCCGGGGCCACGCAGGAGGCCCTGGAGGCCTTGGAAGGGGAGCTGGAGGTCCTGAGGCGGGAGGAAGACCGCCTGCAGCGGGAGAGAAAGGAAAGGAAAAGGGCCCTCGAGGAGGCGGAGGCCCTTCTGGAGAAAATCCGGGAAAAATCCCAGCTGGAGGTGCGAAGGGCCCGCCTCGAGGCCGAGTCCGAGGAGATAGAAACCCTCCGCCGCCGCCTGGCCCGGTCCGAGGAGGCGGCGCGGGCCCTGCCCCTTTGGGAGCGGTACCGCAGATGGGCGGAGGCCCTGCGGAAGACCGAGGAGGAGATAGCCAAGGCCGAAAGGAGCCTGGAGAACCTGAGGGCCCAGGTCCAGGCCCTGGCCTTTGACCCCCAGGCCTTGGAGGAGGCCCGGGAGAGGCTTCGCCAGGACCAGGAGCTCAAGGGCCTCGAGGGCCTCTGGAAGCGGGTGGCCCCCTCCTTCCCGGGAGGCCCACCCCGCCACCCCTCTCCCCGCCTGGACCCCCTGGCCCTGGAGGCCCTTCTGGAGAAGGAGGCCAGTCTGCAGGCCTCCTTGCAGGAGCTCCGGCGTCTCGCCGAGCGGGAGGAGGCCTTGAAGGAGGCCCAGGAAGCCCTGGAAAGGCTGGAGGAGGAGGGCAAGGCCCAGCGCGAAGAGGTGGAGGGCCTAAGGGCCCGCCTTAAGGGGGCCTTGGCCCACCGCCTGGCCCAGGTGGAGGCGGCCCTCGCCGCCTTGGAGGGGGAGGAAGGGGCCC
This sequence comes from Thermus sp., assembly GCF_056332225.1. Taxonomy (NCBI): domain Bacteria; kingdom Thermotogati; phylum Deinococcota; class Deinococci; order Thermales; family Thermaceae; genus Thermus; species Thermus sp. The sequence goes on from NZ_JBWGQW010000030.1 coordinate 7,360, forward strand.
TGCGGGAGGCCCTGGAGGCCCTGAGGGAGGAGGAGCGCCGCCTGGGGCTTCTCGCCTACCACGACCTCCTCCGCCCCGGGGAGCCCTGCCCCCTCTGCGGCGGGGTGGTCCACCGCCTCCCGGAGAGGCCCTCTCCCAAGGACCTGGAGGGGGAGAGGAAGCGGCTTTCGGAGCGCCTTGGGGAGGTGGAGCGCGGGCGGGGCGCGCTCCTCGCCGAGAAGGAGTCCTTGGAAGAGAGGCTGGGAGGGGTCCGGCCCGAACCCCTCCCCGAGGACCCCAAGGCCCTGGAAGGGAAACTGAAGGAGGCGGAGGAGCGGCTTGCCGCCTTACGGGAGGCCTACAAGGAAAAGAGGGGCCAGGTGCAGGTCCTGGCGGAGGCGGTCCAGGACCTAAGGAAGCGGGTGGAGGGCCTTGGCCCCCTGGAGGAGGTGGAAAGGAGGCTTTCCGCCCTCCAGGAGGAGAAGGCCAGCCTGGCGGCGGGGCTTTACGGGTATCTGGAGGGGAAGACCGGCGGCCTGGGGGTGGAGCGGTACCTGAGGGACTTGGAGGCCAAGGTCAAGGACCTGGAGGCCAAGGAGAAGAGGCTAAAGGACTTGGAGGAAGCCCTCCACCGGGTCCAAAGCGCCCTCTCCGGCCTTCGGGCGCAAAAGGAGACGCAGGCCCAGGCCCTGGAGGAGGCCCGGGCTTCCGTGCAGGGCCTCATGCCCGAGGAGGAGGCCAAGGCCCTCGCCCTCTCTCCCGGGGCCAAAGAGGCGCTGGAGAAGAAGGTCCAGGCCCACGAGAAGGAGTGGGCCGAGGTGGAGATCAACTTAAGGAAGCTCTCCCACCTCCCCCCCCTCTCCCTCGCCGAGGCCGAGGCCCGGGTGAGGGAGTTCCGGGAGGGCCTTCGGGCGGTGGAGGAAAGGCTCCAAGAGCTGGGCAGGGAGATGGGGGCCAAGGAGGCCCGGGTGGAAAGCCTGCGGGAAGACCTCAGGCGCAAGCGGGACCTCGAGGCCCGCCTGGCGGAGGTGGGGAAGGAGGTGGCCCTTTGGGAAAAGCTCGCCTGGGATCTCCAGGGAAACAACTTCCCCGCCTACCTCCTGGGCTTCAGGCAGCGGCACCTGGTGGAGCGGGCCGATGGGCTTCTCTCCACCCTTTCCGGAGGGCGGTACCGCCTGAGGGTTCAGGAAGACGAGTACAGGGTCCTGGACCTCTGGACCGAGGCCGAGCGCCCGGTGAAGACCCTCTCCGGCGGGGAGAGCTTCCTGGCGAGCCTCGCCCTGGCCCTGGCCCTCTCGGAGGAGCTTTCCCGGGGGCGCCTCGGGGCGCTTTTCCTGGACGAGGGCTTCGGCACCCTGGACCCCGAGGCCCTGGAGGGGGTGGCGGGGATCCTCGAAGCCCTTCCCACCCGGGGGCGGCTCGTGGGCATCGTGACCCACGTGGAGGCCCTGGCGGAAAGGCTTCCCGCCCGCCTCCGGGTGCGCAAGCACCCCTCGGGAAGCCGGGTGGAGTGGGTCTAGACCCGGGGCGTTTGTCCCTGGCGGGCCCCTACCCCGAGGAGGTATCCTTTTCTTCGCCCACAAGTCCTTTCCACGGCTCACGGGCGAGGAGGTGCGTCGTGAAAAAGGCCAAGGACATCATGTCCACCGAGGTGGTGATGATCCAAGGCTCGGCTACGGTGAGGGAGGCCGTCAACCTCATGAAGGAGACGGGCCTTAGGGCCCTCATCGTGGACCGCCGCCACGAGGAGGACGCCTACGGCATCGTCACCGAGACGGATATCGTCTACAAGGTCATCGCCTACGGCAAGGACCCGAGCACCGTCCAGGTCCACGAGATCATGACCAAGCCGGTCATCACCGTGAACCCGGACCTGGGGGTGGAGTACGTGGCCCGCCTCTTCGCCAACACCGGCATCCGCCGTGCCCCGGTGATCCAGGGAGAGGTCCTGGGCATCGTTTCGGTGACGGATATCCTCCGCAAGGCCGTCTTCTGAGGAGGGTTCCACGGGACCCCGGGGAATCCACCCCGGGGCTTTTTCTTGACCTGGTATAAGAATCTTCTTAAAATGGCAGCGGAGGTGAAAGGATGAAGCGGCTTATCGCCCTGGTTCTCCTCTTCGCCCTGGCCCTGGCCCAGGGCCTCGAGGCCTTCTGGAAGGCGGTGGAGGTGCCGGGCGGGGTCTGCGCGGACGGCTCCCCCTACCGCTTCTACGTGAGCCCCGGGGACCCCAAAAAGGTGGTCCTGGACTTCCAGGGGGGCGGGGCCTGCTGGGATCCGGCCACCTGCAACCCCCAAAGCCCCACCTACCGCAAGCGGGTGGAGGTGCAGGAGCTCCTCCTCGCCCAGGGCATCTACAACCGGATGACCGCCGCCAACCCCTTCTTCGGCTGGACCCATGTCTTCGTCCCCTACTGCACGGGGGACCTCCACGTGGGCCGGGCCACGGTGGACTACGGGGGCTTCAAGGTCCACCACCAGGGGGCCCAGAACGCCCAGGCCGCCCTGGAGTACGCCTTCCGCAACTACCCGAACCCCGAGCGGGTCTTCGTCACCGGGTGCAGCGCCGGGGCCTACGGGGCGGTGCTTTGGGCGGACAAGGTCCTCGCCACCTACAAAAACGCCCAGATCGCGGTCTGCGGCGACGCCGGGGTGGGCGTGGTCACGGGGGACTTCCCGGGCTTTGCCGCCTGGAAGCCCCGCCTCCCCGAGCTTCCGGGCCTCTCCTCGCCCCCCAGGATGTGGGAGGTCTACCGCGCCCTGGCCCAGGCCTACCCCAAGGCGGTCCTCGCCCAGTACACCACGCTCCTGGACGGGACCCAGATCTCCTTCTACGCCCTCATGAAGAAGGAGGCCGCCCCCAGCGAGGCCACGGCCCGGGAGTGGGCCGAGGAGGCGAGGAAGGCCGTCCTGGCCCCGGCCGGGGAGGTCAACTACACCTACTACCTCGCCCCGGGGAGCCAGCACTGCATCCTCCCCCGGCCCGAGCTCTACACCCTGAAGGTGGGGGAGGTGGGCTTCCTGGAGTGGCTCAAGGCCCTGGCGGAGGGGAAGACCCCGCCCCGGGTGGGCCCCTGAGGCCGAAGCCCCGGAACCAGTCCCTAAGCTCCGGGTAGAGCTCCACCAGGAGGCGGTGCCCCCGCTTGCGGTCCAGGGGGGCCGCCTCCAGCATCTTCCTGAGGAGGAGGTCCCCGTCTCGCCTGAGGAGGGTTTCGGCCTCTAGGGTGAACCGGGCCTGGAACCAGAGGGCGCCCTCGAGGCCCCCCCGGCGCCGCTCGTAGTCGGAAAGCCGCCTTTTCTCCGGGGCGAGCCGGGCGAGGTACCGGCTAAAGGCGAGGAGGGTCTCCGCAAGGTCTGGCCGGGCCCTTTGGAGCCCCAGGAGGAAGAGGTAGTTGGCCACGAACTCGTCCAGCCACCGGGCCCCCGTGCGGAGCCCCCAGGCCACCTGCACGGCGTGGGCGTATTCATGGCCCAGGTTGAGGTCCAAGAAGGCGGCAAGCTCCCCGGGGGGCGGCCCCAAGGGGAGGAGGACCTCCCTCAGGCGGTGGAGGAGCCTCTCCGGGTAGGCGAGGGGGGCGTAGACGGCAAGCCCCTCTGGCCCCGCGTGCTGGAAGGGGAGGCCGTAGGGGTAGGGAAGCCTCGCCCGCCAGTCCCTCTCCGAGAGGACGAAGAGGCGCACCGGGGGGAGGGGGGCGTAGCGGGCGTAGACCCCCCTTAGGGAGAGGAGGTAGTCCTGGAGGGCCTTGGCCCTTAGGGCCCCGCCCTCGGAGAAGAAGGCGGGGAGGTGGGGGTGGGGGAGGGCCCGCATCAGATGACTTCCCGGAAGCCCACCCGCTCCGACTGGGCCCGGAGCTCCTCCCTGAGGGCCCGGTGCTCGGGGAGGTCCAGGGCGGGGTCCCTCTCCACGATGGCCTTGGCCAGCTCCCGGGCCCGCTCAATGACCCCCGTGTCCTCGGCGAGGTCGCCGAGCTTGAGCTCGGGGTAGCCCGACTGCCTTGTGCCCCGAAGCTCCCCCGGGCCCCGAAGCTTCAGGTCCATCTCGGCGATGTAGAAGCCGTCCGTGGACTCCTCCAGGATCTTCAGGCGCTTTAGGGTCTTCTGGCCCGCCTCCCCCGCGAGGAAGATGGCGTAGCCCTGAAGCCCTCCCCGGCCCACCCGGCCCCTGAGCTGGTGGAGCTGGGCGAGGCCGAAGCGCTCGGCGTTTTCCACGATGATGAGGGTGGCCTTGGGGATGTCCACCCCCACCTCCACCACGGTGGTGGAGACCAGAAGGTCGTAGTCCCCCCGCCGGAAGGCCTCCATGACCTCGTCCTTTTCCCGGGCGGGCATCTTGCCGTGGAGGAGGGCGAGGCGCACCCCGGGGAGGAGGCCTCTAAGCTCCTCGTAGAGGCTCGTGGCCGCCTTCAGGTCCAGCTCCTCGCTCTCCTCAATGGCCGGGGCTACCACGAAGACCTGGTGGCCCTTCCTCACCTCCTCCCGGGCGAAGGCGTAGGCCTGGAGGCGGAGGCGGTGGGGGAGGACCTTGGTCTTCACCGGGGCGCGGCCCGGGGGCATCTCGTCCAGGACGCTCACCTCCAGGTCCCCGTAGAGGGTTAGGGCCAGGGAGCGGGGGATGGGGGTGGCGGACATGACGAGGACGTCGGGGGGCGTCTTGGCCAGCTTGAGGAGGGCCCGCCGCTGGAGGACCCCGAAGCGGTGCTCCTCGTCCACCACGGCGAGGCCGAGGTCCCTAAAGCCCACCCCCTCCTGGATGAGGGCGTGGGTGCCCACGGCCACCTGGGCCTCTCCCGAGAGGAGGCGGGCCGTGGCGGCCTCCTTCTCCTTGGCCGTCATGGAGCCCAAAAGGAGCTCCACCCGGACCCCCAGGGGAAAGAGGTAGCGGGCGAGGTTCTGGTAGTGCTGCTTGGCCAGGATCTCCGTGGGGGCCATGAGGGCCCCCTGGGCCCCGTTCTTGGCCGCGAGGAAGAGGGCGAAAGCCGCCACCACGGTCTTCCCCGAGCCCACGTCCCCCTGGAGGAGGCGGGCCATCTGGCGGGGGCTTTGCATGTCCTTGGCGATCTCCCCCATGACCCGCTCCTGGGCCCGGGTGAGGGGGAAGGGGAGGGCCTCCTTGAAGGCCTCCACCCAGGCCTCCTCCACCCGGAAGCTCCGGCCCAGCACCGCCCCTCCCGCCTCGAGGAGGGCCTTGAGCTCCAGGAGGAGGTACTCGTCAAACTTGAGGCGGAGGAGGGCGCGCTTTAAGGCCTCCTCGCTTTCGGGAAAGTGGATGGCCTTTAGGGCCTCGCTGTAGGGCATGAGGCCGAGGCCCTCCCGGTAGGCCTCGAGGGGGTCGGGGAGGGGCAGGGCCTCCTCCAGGGCCTTGTGGACGGTGCGGCGGAGGAAGGCCTGGCTTACCCCCTCCTTGGCGGGGTAGATGGGGACGATCCGCCCGGTGGAGAGGGACTCGGTGCCCTCGTCCTCAAAGTGCTCCACCAGAAGCTGCACCCCGCCCCGGCGCTGCACCCGGCCCGTGACGATGAGGGTGCTCCCCACCTCCACCTGGGAGAGGACCCAGGTCTGGTTGAACCAGACCAGGGTGAGGCGCCACCCCCAGGCGTCCTGGGCCTTCACCTGGACGAGCTGCATCCCCTTCTTGGGGGTCCTTAAGAGCTCCTTGGCCAGGACCTTCACGGCCAGGGTGGCCTTCTCTCCCTCCTCCAGGAAGCGCACCCCGGGGAGGGCCCTCCGGTCCTCGTAGCGCCGGGGGTAGTGGTGGAGCACGTCCCGCACCGTGCGCAGGCCGAGCTCGGCGAGCTTCCTCCGGCTTTGCGGGGGGGCGAGGAGGTGGGCGGGATCGGCGGGGCTAAGCCTCCCGGAGGAGGCCTGGGCCTGGCCTCGAGGGGAGGGGTCCTGGTCCTTTAGGAGGCGGAGGGCTTCCTGCAAAACCCGCTTCCGCTCTTCCTGGGGCTTTCCCCCGTAGCCCCGGAAGAGCGCCAGGAGCTCGGGGAAGGGGCGGGCGAGGTTCTCCACCAGGGCCTCGAGGCCCCCCACCACCACCCGGTCCCTGGCCCCGTCCTGGAGTTCCCGGAGAAGGGGTTTGAGGAGCCTGGCCTTGAGCTCCTCTTCCGTCACGCCTTCCATGATACCCTTAGGCCTGTGAGCCGCGTGGAGCGCCTACCCAACGGCCTGGTGGTGGCCCTGGAGGAGCGGGACTTCCCCGGGGTCGCCTTCCAGCTTCTGGTCCCCGCGGGGGCGGTGAACGACCCCGAGGGGATGGAGGGGGCGGCCGCCCTCCTCGAGGGGTGGCTCTGGAAGGGGGCGGGGGACCTGGACGCGAGGGCCCTGGCCCAGGCCCTGGACGCCCTCGGGGTCAGGCGGAGTAGCGGGGCGGGCCTGGAGCACACCGCCTTCTCCGCCGCCTTCCTCCCCGAGGTCCTGGAGGAGGTCTTCCGCCTCTACGCCCTCCTCCTCACGAGGCCCCGCCTTCCCGAGGAGGGCTTGGAGCAGGTGCGCGCCGTGGCCCTCCAGGCTCTCCTCTCCCTGGAGGACCAGCCCGCGAGGAAGCTCCTTTCTGAGCTTCGCCGCCAGGTCTTCCGCTCCCCCCACGGGCGGGAGCCCCTGGGCCGGGAGGAGGACCTGAAGGGGGCGGGGGCCGAGGCCCTCAAGTCGGACTACCGGAGGCGCTACACCCCCAAGGGGGCCATCCTCGCCGTGGCGGGAGGGGTTTCCTGGGAGAGGCTTCGCGAGGCCCTAAAGCCCTTCCTCGCCTGGGAGGGGGAGGAGGCTCCTTACCCCCGCCCGGAGCTTTCCGAGCCCCACCGCTTCGCCCTCCAAAGGCCCACGGCCCAGGTGCAGATCGGCCTCGCCTACCCCGACGTGGGCCCCGAGGACCCGGGCTTCTACGCCGCAAGGCTCGCCCTGGAGGTCCTCTCCGGGGGGATGTCTAGCCGCCTCTTCACCGAGGTTAGGGAGAAGCGGGGTCTGGTCTACGCCGTCTCGGCCTTCCCCGCAGGGGTAAGGGGCCAGGGCCTCCTCATGGCCTACGCCGGGACCACCAAGGAGCGGGCGGGGGAGACCCTGAAGGTGATGCGCGCCGAGGTGGAGCGCCTGGCCGAGGGGGTCACGGAGGAGGAGCTTTCCCGGGCCAAGGTGGGCCTGAAGACCGCCTTGGTGATGGCGGACGAGTCCATTAGGAGCCGCGCCGCCTCCATGGCCCGGGACCTCTACATGCTGGGGAGGGTGCGCTCCCTTGCCGAGATTGAGGCCGCCATTGAGGGGACGACCCTGGAGGCGGTGAACGCTTTCCTCAGGGCCCATCCCTACCAAAACCCCTGGGTGGGCCTTTTGGGAGAGGTGGAGGATGTTTAGGGAAGCCGAGCTCAAAAACGGCCTTCGGGTCATCGCCGAGGTGGTCCCGGGGGCGCGGAGCGTGGCCCTGGGCTACTTCGTGAAGACGGGGGCCCGGGACGAGGCCAAGGAGGAGAGCGGGGTGAGCCACTTCCTGGAGCACATGGTCTTCAAGGGCCCCGAGGACATGGACGCCCTCTCCGTGAACCGGGCCTTTGACCGGATGGGGGCCCAGTACAACGCCTTCACCTCCGAGGAAGCCACGGTCTACTACGGGGCGGTCCTCCCCGAGTTCGCCCAAGACCTCCTTGGCCTCTTCTCCAAGCTCCTGCGCCCCGCCCTTCGGGAGGAGGACTTCCAGACGGAGAAGAAGGTGATCCTGGAGGAGATCGCCCGCTACCAGGACCGCCCGGGCTACATGGCTTATGAATGGGCCCGGGACCGCTTCTTCCAGGGGCACCCCTTGGGGAATAGTGTCCTGGGGACACGGGAGAGCATTGCCGCCCTCGCCCGGGAGAGGATGGCGGCCTACCACGGGAAGCGCTACCTGCCCAAGAACATGGTCCTCGCCGCCACGGGGAAGGTGGACTTTGACCGCCTCCTCGCCGAGGCCGAGCGCCTCACCGAGGGCTGGCCCGAAGGCGAGGCGGAAAGGGCCTACCCGCCCCTAGAGCCCGGCTTCGGGGTGGAGGAGCGCCCCTACGAGAAGGCCCGGGCCCTCTACCTGGTGGCCCTCTTTCCCGGCCTCGCCTACCAGGAGGAGGCCCGCTTTGCGGCCCAGGTCCTCGCCCACCTCCTGGGGGAGGAGGGCTCGGGAAGGCTCCACTTCGCCCTGGTGGACCGGGGCTTGGCCGAGACCGCCTCCTTCGGCCTCGAGGAGGCCGACCGGGCCGGGGCCTTCCACGCCTACGTCCAGGCCGACCCCGCCCGCAAGGAGGCGGTGCTCCTTGCCCTTAAGGAGGAGCTTGACCGCCTTCTCCAGGAGGGGGTCACGGAGGAGGAGGTGGAAAGGGCCAAGACCCCCCTCGCCACGGGCCTGGTCTTCGCCGGGGAGACCCCCATGCAGCGGCTTTTCCACCTGGGGATGGAGTACCTCTACACCGGGCGCTACCTCTCCTTGGAGGAGGTGAAGGCCAGGGTGCGAAGGGTGACGGCCCGGGAGGTGAACGCCCTTTTGGAGCGGGGCTTCCTGGAGAAGGGGCTTTACTACCTGGTCCTTCCCCATGGAGCCTAGGGCCCTAGGGGCGGCCCTCCTCACCATCCTCTTCTGGGCGAGCGCCTTCGCCGGGATCCGGGCGGGGCTTTTGGGCCTTGCGCCCGGCCACCTCGTCCTCCTCCGCTTCCTGGTGGCGGGGGCCGTCCTCCTCCTCTACGCCCTCTTGAGGGGGCTTCCTCCCCCGAGGCGGGAGGACCTTCCCCGCCTTTTCCTCCTGGGGCTCTTGGGCATCACCGTCTACCACACCGCCTTGGTCTACGGGGAGCTTTGGGTGAGCGCGGGGGCGGCGAGCCTCCTCATCGCCACGGGGCCGGTCTTTACCGCCCTCCTCTCCCACCTTTTCCTGGGGGAAAGGCTCGGGAGGCGGGGGGTTTTGGGCTTCGGCCTCGCCTTCCTGGGCTCCGCCCTCATCGCCTTCGGAGAGGGGGGCGGGGTGGGGCTTAGCCCGGGGGCCTTCCTCGTCCTCCTCGCCGCCCTCTCCACCTCCTTCTACTTCGTCCTGCAAAAGCCCCTCTTCGGCCGCTACCGGAGCGAGGAGATGACCGTCTACACCCTGCTTCTCGGCACCCTGCCCCTCCTCGTCTTCCTCCCCGGGCTTCCCGAGGCCATCGGGACGGCCCCCAGGCCCGCCCTCCTCTCCGCCTTGTACCTCGGGGTCTTCCCCGGGGCCTTCGCCTACCTCACCTGGACCTACGCCCTCTCCCGCACCCCGGCCTCCCGCCTTTCCTCCTTTCTCTACCTCTCCCCGGTCCTCGCCCTCTTCATCGCCTACCTGTGGCTTGGGGAGGTGCCCTCCCCCCTTTCCCTCCTGGGCGGGGGCCTTGCCCTCCTCGGGGTCCTCCTGGTGAACCTCCGGGCGTAGAATGGGCCGGGGTGAACGCCATGGAGGTCAAGCGCATCGGCGTGGTGGGCGCGGGGCAGATGGGCAGCGGCATCGCCCAGGTGGCGGCGAGCGCGGGCTACGAGGTGGTCCTCGTGGACGTGGCGGAGGGCTTCCTGGAAAGGGGCCTTTCCGCCATAAGGCGCTCCTTGGGCAAGTTCCTGGAGAAGGGAAAGATCACCCAGGAGGCCCACGACCTGGCCCTCGGGCGCATCCGGACGAGCCTGAGCCTCGAGGACCTGAAGGACGCCGACCTCATCGTGGAGGCCATCGTGGAGGACGAGGGGGAGAAGCGGCGGCTCTTTGAGCGCCTGGGGGCCCTGGCCAAGCCCGAGGCCATCCTCGCCAGCAACACCTCCTCCATCCCCATCACCGCCCTCGCCCGCTCCTCGGGGCGGCCGGAGCGCTTCATCGGCATGCACTTCTTCAACCCCGTCCCCCTTATGCAGCTCGTGGAGGTGATCCGGGGGGAGCTCACCTCCGAGGCCACCCGGGACGCCGTGGTGGAGGTGGCGAGGCGCATGGGGAAGACCCCCCTGGAGGTCCAAGACTACCCCGGCTTCATCTCCAACCGCCTCCTCATGCCCATGATCAACGAGGCTGTGGAGGCCCTCCGCGAGGGGGTCGCCACCAAGGAGGCCATTGACGGCATCATGCGCCTTGGGATGAACCACCCCATG
>NZ_JBWGQW010000031.1:0-16747 GCF_056332225.1 Thermus sp.
ACCAGGGCCCTTCCCTTGAGGGGAAGTGCGGCCACCAGGGCCTGGTGCCTGCCGTCTTCCGCGAAGGTCCAGTCCACCCTTACTTGCCCCCCTCTTCTCTTCCCTTGTCAAGGCCCAGCCCTCAAAGTGATCAGAGCTCAGGGTGTGCCCGTCTGGTAGACTTGCGTCATGGAGATCCGGGATTTGAAGAGTCTGGTGCGCTACGACCCAGAAAAGATGGCCAAGATCCCCGTCTTCCATTCGGAGAGGATGCTTTACGACCTTTACGCCCTTCTGCCAGGGCAGGCCCAAAAGGTACACGCTCACGAAGGCTCGGACAAGGTGTACTACGTGCTGGAAGGGGAGGTGGTGGCCCGCGTGGGAGAGGAGGAGGCCCTTCTGGCCCCGGGGATGGCTGTTTTGGCCCCGGCGGGGGTGCCTCACGGGGTGAGGAACGCGTCGGGAAGCCCCGCCCTTCTCCTGGTGGTCATGGCTCCCAGACCCTAGGTTTTCACGGGGTTTTCGAGCGCCTCTCCTATACTGGGGCCATGGTTCAGAACCCCCCTGGGGACCTGGCCTTTCTGTCGGGCCTTCTGCGCCGCTACTCGGTGCAGCTGGTCTTTCGGGGGGCGGTTCTGCCCGAGGGCCCCTTGCGGGGGGAAAAGCTTCTGGAGGAGGGGGAGGCCGCCCTTTATTGGACGGGCAGCCGCCCCCCAGGCCCGGAGACCCTCGAGGCCCTGCGCCTCCTCCTCGGGGCCTTCCAGGAGGTCTTGGCCCTGAGGGAGCGGGAGCTCGCCCTCCTCCGGGCCCAAGACGAGACGGCCAGGCTTCTCCGCCTCCTCCTCCACGAGATCAAGAACCCCCTCATGAGCGTCCTCGGGGCCTTGGAGCTTGCTCTGGAGACCGAGGGGCTGCCCGAGGAGGCCAAGGAGCTTCTGGAGATCGCCGAAAGGAGCGCCCGGCGCATCCGGGAGCTTTTGGAGAAGGCCCAGGAGTACCTGAAGCTCGGCCAGGGGGTGCGCCTAAAGAGCGAGCGGGTGGACCTTAAGGCCCTTCTCTCCCAGGCGGCCGAGGAGGTCCGGCCCCTGGCCCGGAGGAAAGGCGTCGCCCTGCGGCTTACCCTCCCCCGGGGGGAGGCCTGGGTCTACGGGGACCCGGACTGGCTCTACCAAGCCGTGCTCAACGTGCTCAACAACGCCATCAAGTACACCCCAAAAGGGGGCAAGGTGGCGGTGCGGCTCCTCGTGGGGCGGGACCAGTACGGCGTCGCCGTCGCCGACACGGGGCCCGGCATCCCCAAGGAGGAGCAGGAGAAGGTGTTTGAGCCCTTCTACCGGGCCTCCACCCGGGGGGAGGCCGAGGGCACGGGGCTCGGGCTTGCCCTGGTGAAGCGGGTCCTCGAGGCCCACGGGGGAGAGGTGCGCCTCAAGAGCCGCCTGGGGCGGGGAAGCACCTTCCTCCTCCTCCTCCCCAGGCCCAGGCCCGGGAGGCGGGCCCCCGTGGGCCGGCTTCTCCTCCTCGCCCTGGCCTTCCTCGCCCTGACCCGCCTGCCCATCTACCCTGCTTCCCTGGGCACCCGGGCCTTCGGGGCCGTGCCCTCGGGGGAGGTGGTGCGCCTTTCCGGCCTGGAGCTCGCCTTCAGCCCGGACGCCCAGGGGGAGGCCCGGCGCTGGCGGAGCCTCTGGGGCGGGGGGGAGAGGGTCCAGGTGCGGCTCCTTAGGGGCGGGGTGGAGGCCCTGCGCGAGGCTTCGGTGCCCCTCGCCCTCTCCACCCCGGAAGGGGAGGTGAAGCCCCTTGGGACCCATCTCCGCCTTTCCCGGGGCGAGAGGGCCCGGCTTTCCCTCTACCGGGGAGAGGTGGCCTTGGGGAAGGAGCGGCTTCCTTCCGGGGAGGGGGCGGTCTTGGGCACGGGGGTGCGCCGGAAGCTCTTTCCTGCTCCCCTGGTGCGCCCCGCCCAGGGAGAGGGGGGGGAGGTGGCCTTCCGCCTCCTCCTTCCCGAGGGGGCCCGGGGCTTCCGGGTGGAGGTGCGAAGCGGGGGGCGGGTGGTCCTCTCGGCCAAGGGAGAGGGGAGCCTCTTCCTCTACCGGCCCCAGGCGGACCGCCTTTCGGAGGTGCGCGCCTTCGCCCTGGACGAGGTGGGCCTCGAGGGCTTCCCCTCCGACCCCGTGCCCTTCCGGGAGCGCTACAGCTTTTACCGGGGCAAGGCCCTCCTCCCCAAGGACCCTGGGGGCGCCGAGGCCTATTTGAGGCGGGCGGTGGCCGCCTTCCCCGACGACGCCGAGGCCCTTGGGGAGCTCGCCTTCGCCCTCTACCTCCAGGGCCGCCACGCCGAGGCCAAGCTCCTCTACGAGAAGTCCCTCGCCCTTTTGGACAGCCCCGACGTCCGGGTGCGCTACGCCCGGCTCCTCTACCACATGGGCCGCCCCGCCGAGGCGGAGGAGAACTACCGGCGGGTCCTGGCCCAGGACCCCGGCAACCTGGACGCCCGCTGGGGCCTGGCCGAGGCGGTCCTCGCCCTGGGGCGGGCCCGGGAGGCCGAGCTTTTGGCCCGGCAGGTGCTCTCCCTCAAGCCCGACTACCCCCTGGCCCGCTTCACCCTGGCCAAGGCCCTCCTGGAGGGGGGGAGGAAGGAGGAGGCCAAGGGCCTTTTGCGGGAGGAACTCCGCCTAAACCCTGACCCCGAGGTAAAGGCCCTCTTGGCCCGGATAGAATGAGGACCATGGCCCGGGTGCTGGTGGTGGAGGACGACCCGGCGGTGGCCCAGGTGCTGGAGCTCGCCCTCAGGCGGGCGGGCCACCAGGTCCACCTGGCCCGGGACTTCCCCGCGGGCAAGCGGGCCCTGGCCGAGCCCTGGGACGCCGTGGTCCTGGACCTGAACCTTCCCGGGGGCTTCGGCCTGGACCTCCTCCGCCACCTCCGGCAGGACCTCAAGAGGGACACCCCCGTGGTGGTCCTCTCCGGGCTCAAGCAGGAGCACCACGTCCTGGAGGCCCTGAGGCTTGGGGCCCAGGACTACCTCACCAAGCCCTTTAGTCCTAAGGAGCTCCTCCTCCGCCTGGAGCGGCATGTGGCGGCGCGGTGAGCGGCTTTACGCCCTTTTGGTCTTCGGGGTTCTGGCCCTGGAGGCCTACGCCCTGGGGGCCTTGGTGTTCCTCTTCTCCGCTAGGCTCATGGGCTGGGCGGGCTTTTCCCAGGTAGAGGCGGCCCTCCTCCAGGCCCTGGCCCTTACCGCCCTCGCCCTCGTCCTCCTCGGGGCCTATGTCCTCCTCTACCACGCCTACTCCGCCTCGAGGGAGGCCTGGGAGCGGGAGACCTTTGACCGCTGGCTCCGCCTCTTCACCGAGGCCCTCTTCGGGGAGGCTTCCCTCCCGCCCCCCCCTTGGCCCGAGCCCGCCCTTCGGGCCCTCCTCCGCCTCCGGGAGATGCTCAAGGGGGAGGCCGGGGAGCAGGTGGCGGACTGGCTCCGAAGGGCCTCTCCCCCCTGGGCCCGCCTCTTGGGGCGGCGCTTCCTCACCAAGCCCGAGCGCCTCGAGGCCCTGGAGGCCCTGGGCCTCGCCCGCCTCCCGGAGACCCTGGAGGCCATCCTGCCCTACCTGGCCCACCCCGACCCCGTCCTCCGCCTGGCGGCGGCCCGGGCCGGGGCCCGGGTGGCCCAGGGCGAGGGGGTCTTGCGCCTGGGGGAGGCCCTTCTCGCCTCGGGGCTTTCCCGGGGGGCGCTCCTCGAGGCCCTCCTCCTCCTGGAGGACCGGGCCCCGCCGGTGGCCGCCCTCTTCTTGGAGAAGGGGAATAAGGAGGCGGTGTGGGCCGCCCTGGAGGCCATAGGCCGCCTCCGCCTCCACGCCCTGGCCGAGAAGGTGCCCCCCTTCCTGGAGGCCGAAGACCCCGAGGTGCAAGCCGCCGCCCTCAGGGCCCTCGCCCGCCTGGGCTACCCCCCGGAGGGACGGGAGGCCTCCCTCCTCTCCCTCCTGCGCCACGGGGAGGAGTTCTTGCGGGCGCAGGCGGCCCGCGCCCTTCCCCTCCTCCCCAAGGCCCTCGCCCGGAGGGCGCTTTGGGAGGCCCTGAAGGACCCCTCCTTCTACGTGCGCCGGGCGGCGGCGGAGGCCCTGGCGGCCCTGGACCCGGAGGCCCTGAGGCAGGCGGCGGAGGCCCACCCCGACCCCTACGGCCGGGCCATGGCGGCCCAGGTGCTTCGGGAGCGCGAATGGACTTCTTAGCTTTCCTCTTCTATTTCTACCAAATCTTCGTTCTCTACTACTTCACCCTCCTCAACCTCATCTACGGGGTCTCGGCCCTCTTCGGCCTCCGGAGGGTGGCCCGCTACGCAAGGGAGCTTTCCGAGCTTTCCCTGAAGGACCTCCTGGAGCGGGAGGCCTACCTTCCCGTTTCCATCCTCGTCCCCACCTACAACGAGGAGAAGACCATCGCCGACTCCGTGCGCTCCTTCCTCGCCCTGCAGTACCCCCAGTTTGAGGTGATCGTGGTGGCGGACGGCCCCAAGGACCGGACCCTCGAGGTCCTGAAGGAGGCCTTCCGCCTGGTCCAGGTGGAGTGGGTCTTCCGCAGGGCCCTCCCCACCAAGCCCGTCCGCGGGGTCTACCGCTCCCTCACCCACCCCAACCTCCTAGTGGTGGACAAGGAGAACGGGGGCAAGGCGGACGCCCTGAACGCCGGGCTCAACCTGGCCCGCTACCCCCTCTTCTGCGCCGTGGACGCCGACAGCCTCCTGGACCCCGAGGCCCTGCTTCGGGCAAGCCGCCTCTTCCTGGAGGGCGAGCGGGTCCTGGCCGTGGGGGGCACCATCCGCCCCCTGAACGGGGCCCGGGTGCGGGAGGGCATCGTGGAGGAGCTCCGCCTTCCCTCCGGATTCCTTGAAAGAATGCAGATCCTTGAGTACGCCCGGGCCTTCTTCATGGGCCGGGCGGGCTGGAGCGCCATGGACGCCCTCCTCATCATCTCCGGGGCCTTCGGGCTCTTCCGCCGGGCCGAGGTCCTGAGGGTGGGGGGCTACCGCACGGACACCGTGGGGGAGGACATGGAGCTCGTGGTGCGCCTGCACCGCCGGGCCCGGGAGGAGGGGCGGGACTACCGCATCCTCTACACCCCGGACCCCATCTGCTACACCGAGGTGCCCTCGGACTGGACCACCCTGAGGCGGCAGCGCAACCGCTGGCACCGGGGCCTTTGGGAGGTCCTCCTCGCCCACTGGCCCATGCTCTTCAACCCCCGCTACGGGCGGCTCGGCCTTCTGGCCATGCCCTACTTCCTCCTCTTTGAGGCCCTGGGCCCGGTGGTGGAGGTGCTGGGCTACCTGCTCCTTCCCGTCTTCTACCTCCTGGGAATGCTCAACCTGGACTTCGCCCTCCTCTTCCTCCTCCTCGCCCTGGGCTACGGGGTCCTCCTCTCCCAGCTCGCCGTGGGCATGGAGACCCTCCTCCTCCGGCGCTACCCCAGGCTTTGGGACCGGGTGGTCCTCCTCTTCCTCGGGGTCCTCGAGGTCTTGGGCTACCGCCAGGTCCTGGCCCTGGAGCGCTTCCTCGCCACCTTCCAGGTGTGGCGCAAGCGGGGCCAGTGGGGGGAGATGCGGCGCAAGGGCCTAGGGGCGGAAGCGCAAGACCACCAAAAGCCTTAGGCCCGTGGAAACCAGAAGGGGCAGGTGGTAGGGGCTTGGGCCCAGGGGGAGGCGGGCCACCTGGCCCGCGAGGAGGCTTCCCAAAAGCCCCCCAAGCCCGAGGGCCAGCCAGAAGAGTCCGGTTCCACCCCCCGATTATCCTTTGAACCCGGTAAAATCCCCCACATGGAGACCGCCGTCACCCGGATGCTGGGCATCCGCTACCCCATCGTGGCCGCGCCCATGTTTTTGGTGTCTAACGCCCCCCTTCTCCAGGCGGTGGCGGAGGCGGGGGGGATCGGGGTGATCCCGAGCCTCAACTTCCGCACCCACCAGGCCTTTCAGGAGTTCTTGGAGAGTTTTCCCCAGGGGGTGCCCTTCGGGGTGAACCTCATCCTGAAGGACAACCCCCGCCTGAAGGAGGACCTTAAGGCCGTGGTGGAGCGCAAGGTCCCCCTGGTGGTCACCTCCCTTGGGGACCCCACCTGGGTGGTGGAGCGGGTCAGGGCCTATGGCGGCGTGGTCTGGTGCGACGTGGTGGGCCTAAGGCACGGGAAAAAGGCGGTGGAGGCCGGGGCGGACGCCCTGGTGGCCGTGGCCTCGGGGGCCGGGGGGCACGCCGGGAGGGTGAGCCCCTTCGTCCTCGGGCCCTGGCTTCGGGAGGAGCTAGGGGTGCCGGTGCTCATCGCCGGGGGGATCGCCACCGGCAGGCAGGTCCTCGCCGCCTTGGCCCTGGGGGACGGGGCCTATATCGGCACCCGCTTCATCGCCACCCTGGAGTCGGGGGCGCCTTTGGAGTACAAGGAAGCCCTTCTCCGCGCCCAGCCGGAGGACATAGAGTACACCCCCGAGGTCACGGGGGTCCCCGCCAACTTCCTCCGGGAGTCCCTGGAGCGCTTCCGCCAAGGAGGGGGCAAGGCCTGGAAGGAGGTCTACTCCGCTGGGCACGGGGTGGCCTTCATCCGCGAGATCCCCTCGGCCAAGGAGGTGGTGGCCCGCCTGGTGGCGGAGTACCAGGAGGCCAAGGCCCAACTTCCTTAAGGGCCGTGCGCTGGCTTGCCCTCGCGCTTTTCCTGGGCTTGGGGCTTGCCCAGTACGACCTCGTGGTCTACGGGGCCACGCCCCAAGGGGTGGCGGCGGCGGTGGCCGCGGCCCAGGAGGGGCTTAAGGTACTCCTCCTGGAGCCTGGGCGGGGCGTAGGGGGGGTGCTCACCCAGGGGTGGCTCGCCACCCTGGACCTGGCCAAGGACCGGGAAGGGCTCCTCCAGGCCGGCCTCTTCCGGGAGTTCTACCGCCGCGTCGGGCAGGAGGCCTCCTTTGACGTGAGGGAGGCGGAACGGGTCCTTTGGGCCATGCTCCGGGAGGCCGGGGCGGAGGTGCGCCTCGAGGAGCCCATAGACCGCCTGGAGAGGGAGGGCTCGAGGCTCCTTGCCCTCGCCACCCCCAAGGGGACCTACCCGGCCCTCTATTTCGTGGACGCCACGGACACCGCCGAGCTGGCCTTCCGCGCCGGGGCCTCCTTTACCCTGGGGCGGGAGGACACGGGGCTGGACCAGAGGGCCATGGCCGCCACCCTGGTCTTCCGCCTGGAGGGCGTCCCCTGGGGGGCGGTTCTTTTGGCCTTGAACTACGACGGCCAGGTCCGGCGCACGGGGGCCGGGGCCTGGGGGCGGAGCGGGTGGGGGTTTGGCGACCTGGCGCGGGGGTACGTCCCTTCCGACCCCGCCCGCTACGCCCTCCGCGGCCTCAACCTGGCCCGTCAGGACGACGGGAGCCTCCTGGTGAACGCCCTCCTCATCTTCGGGGTGGACGGGACGGATCCCCTGGCCCTGGAGCGCGTCCGGGCCGAGGCGGCCCTGGAGGCCGACCGGGTGGTGGCCTATCTGCGGGAAAAGGACCCCCTGCTCTTCGGCACGGCCCGGCTCGCCGGCGTGGCCCCGGCCCTCTACCTCAGGGAAAGCCGCCACCTAAAGGCCCTCTACCGCCTCCGGGCCGAGGAGGTGCTCCTGGGCAGGAACTTCCCCGACGCCGTGGCCCTCGGGGGGTACCCCCTGGACGGCCAGGCCTACTTCCCCGGGGAGACCCCCTACCTCCTCGGCACCCCGGCCCCCTACGGCGTGCCCTTCCGCGCCCTGGTGCCCCGGGAGCTCCGGAACCTCCTCGTGGTCTCCCAGGCGGCCGGGTTTGACAGCGCCGCCGCCTTCTCCGCCCGGGTGGTGCCCCTGCAGATGGCCCTGGGAGAGGCGGCGGGGGTGGCGGCGGCCCTCCTGCGCAAGGCCCCCCAGGCGGGGCTGGAGAAGGCCCCCTTGGTGGACTTCCACCAGCTCGCCCAGAGCCCAAGCGGGGTGGAGGCCCTGCGCAAGCGTCTCCTGGAGCGGGGCGCCCGGCTTTCCTCCGAGGAGAGGGGGCGGCCGGAGGAGGGGAGGCGGGGCTTCCGGGAGGCGGTGCGCCTCCTCCGGCGGGGCCTCTTCGCCGGACCCTACTACCTGAAGGGAAGCCTGGGCCTCGCCAACCCCATCCTCCTGGGGGACTTTCTGGCAAATCTTGAACACTACTACCGGGCCAAGGGCCTGGAGGACCGCCTCCGGGTGGTGCTGAAGGCCAGGGAGCTCTACCGGGAGGAGCTGCAGCGCCCCCTCGGGCGCCGGCTCCTCAACCAGCTCCTGCTGGCCCTGGGGGAGGCTGGGGTGGAGGGCCCGGAGGCCGTCTCCCGGGGGGAGGCGGCCGAGCTCCTCTTCCGCCTTCTGCCATAATGGGCGAAAGGTGCTCGCCGTCCTCCTCCTCCCGGAGTTTTCCGAGCTCGAGGCCGCCTTGGCCCTCGAGGCCGCCCGGCGCCTGGAGATCCCCGCCTACACCGTGGCCAAGGGGCGGAAGGGCACCTTGGCCCTGGCGGGCTCGGTTTGGACCCCCACCTACGCCTTCCCGGCGGCCCCGCCCCCAAAGGCCCTCCTCATCCCCGGGGCCAGGAGGCCCGAGCGCCCCGCCAAGGACGCCTCCTGGCTCGCCTTTTTGGAGGAGGTGTGGGAGGGCCTCGAGGCCGTCTTCCTGGGCTTCAACGCCCACCTCTTCTTGGCGGAGGCGGGGAGGCTTCCAAAGGAGGTGGCGGCCCCGGGGGAGGTGGCGGAGGCCCTTCGGGCCCTGGGCTACTGGGTGGTGCCGGGGGGCTTCCACCGGGAGGGGAAGGTCTACGCCACCCAAGGCGGCCTCGCCTTGCTCCCGGCCCTCTCGGACTGGGCCGGCAAGGCGATTGAGCTTTGAGTTTTTAGGGAAGTACACTTACCCCATGGGCGTCCGGGAGTACCAGAAAAAGCGCCGCCGCGACCGGATCTTCCAGGCGGCCATGAACCTTTTCCGCGAGCGCGGCTTCCAGGCCACCACGGCCACGGACATCGCCAAGGCCGCCCACGTCTCCCGCGGCACCTTCTTCAACTACTACCCTTACAAGGAGGCGGTCCTTCTGGACTACGGGAGCCTCCTCCTCTCCAGGCTCAGGGAGGAGGTGCGCCGCCGTCTGGCCCAGGGGATGGACCCTTTGGCCGTTCTCCGCTTTCTCCTTCAGGAAGTGGCCAAGGCCACCGAGGAGGAGAAGGACCTCCTCCTTCCCCTCCTCTACGAGCTCTTAAACCCCGACCCCATCCGGGCCAAGACCGCCTTTGAGGCCCTCCCCTTAGGGGACCTCATCGCCGAGGTGCTAAGGCCCCTGCGGGAGAAAGGGGTGGTGCGCCAGGACCTCTCCCTGGAGCGCATGGGGCGCACCCTGGCCGACCTCTACTTCCTCTCCGCCCTGCGCTGGGCCGCCTACACGCCCCACCGAGGCCTTTCCGAGGAGCTGGAGAAGTCCCTTTCCTTGGCCTTGGAGGGCATCCTCGCCCGGAGCCAGGACTTAGCGCCGGGCACCCAGGCCAAGGCGAAGAGAGGCCCGTAATCCCACCCCGTGCTGGCGCAGGCCAGGATGGGATGACCTCAGTCCGCCGCCACCTCGAGGCGCTCGGCGATCTCCGGGATCCTGGCCAGGAACACCCCGGTGGGGCTCCCCGTGAGGGCCACCTCCTCCGGGGTTCCCTCGGCCACGATCTCCCCGCCCCGGTCCCCCCCCTCGGGGCCCAGGTCAATGACCCAGTCCGCGGTCTTCACCACGTCCAGGTTGTGCTCAATGACCACCACGGTGTTGCCCGCGTCCACCAGGCGGTGAAGCACCGAGAGGAGCTTGGCCACGTCCTCAAAGTGGAGCCCGGTGGTGGGCTCGTCCAGGATGTAGAGGGTGCGGCCCGTGGACTTGCGGCCGAGCTCCGTGGCGAGCTTGATCCTTTGGGCCTCGCCCCCCGAGAGGGTGGGGGAGGGCTGGCCCAGGCGCATGTACCCCAGGCCCACGTCCACCATGAGCTGGAGCTTGCGGGCGATGGTGGGAACGTTCTGGAAGAAATCCAGGGCCTCCTCGGCGGTCATGTCCAGGACGTCGGCGATGCTCTTCCCCCGGAGCTTGACCTCGAGGGTCTCCTTGTTGTAGCGCTTGCCCTTGCACACCTCGCAGGGGACGTAGAGGTCGGGCAGGAAGAGCATCTCGATCTTCACCGTGCCGTCCCCGCCGCAGGCCTCGCACCGCCCCCCCTTCACGTTGAAGGAGAAGCGGCCTGGGCCGTACCCCCGCTTCCTCGCCTCCGGGGTCTTGGCGAAGAGGTCGCGGATCTCGTCAAAGATGCCCGTGTAGGTGGCGGGGTTGGACCGAGGGGTGCGGCCGATGGGGGACTGGTCAATCTCAATCACCTTGTCCAGGTGCTCCACCCCCTCCAGGGCCTCGTAGGCCCCGGGGGTGGTCTTGGCCCGCATGAGCCTTTGGGCCAGGGCGGCGTAGAGGACGTCGTGGATGAGGGTGCTCTTGCCGCTTCCCGAAGGGCCGGTCACGGCCACGAAGCGGCCCAAGGGGATCCTCAGGGTGACGTTTTTCAGGTTGTGCTCCCTCGCCCCCCTAAGCACGAGCCACTTGCCGTTTCCCTTGCGCCGCTCTTTGGGCACGGGGATCCTCTTCTCACCCCGGAGGTAGGCTCCGGTGAGGCTCTTGGGGTTTTGCAGAATGGCCTCCAGGGGGCCCTCCGCCACCACCTCCCCCCCGTGGACCCCCGCCCCGGGGCCCATGTCCACGATCCAGTCGGCGGCCCGCATGGTCTCCTCGTCGTGCTCCACCACGACGAGGGTGTTGCCCAGGGCCTGGAGGCGCTTCAGGGTGGCGATGAGGCGCTGGTTGTCCCGGGGGTGGAGGCCGATGCTGGGCTCGTCCAGGACGTAGAGCACCCCGGTGAGGCCCGAGCCCACCTGGGTGGCCAGCCGGATCCTCTGGGCCTCGCCCCCGGAGAGGGTGTTGGCCGCCCGGTCCAGGGTGAGGTAGTCCAGGCCCACCCCCACCAGGAAGCCCAGGCGCTCCACGATCTCCCGGAGGATGGGCCTGGCGATCTGGGCCTGGAAGGGGGAGAGCCTCTCCTCCAGGCCCTGGAAGAACTCCAAGGCCTCCCGCACGGGAAGGGCCGAGACCTCGGCGATGTTCCTCCCCGCCACCCGCACGGAGAGCACCTCCTTCTTGTAGCGGGTCCCCCCGCAGACCGGGCAGGGCTTCATGGACATGAAGGCCTCGAGGGCCTCCCGCACCCCCTCGGAGTCCGCCTCCTGGTAGCGCTTCTCCAGCCAGGGGATGACCCCCTCGTAGTGGACCTCCACCCGGAGGGTCTCCTTGCCCCCCCGGCGAAAGACCACCTCAAAGGGCTCGGGAAGGCCGTAGAGCACGGCCCGCTTCGCCTCCTCCGGCAGGTCCTTGAAGGGGGTCTTGAGGTCAAAGCCCAGGTGCTCGGCGAGGGCCCGAAGCCGGTCCCAAAGGTAGCTCCGCCCCGTGTCCCGCCCCCTTGACCAGGGGAGGATGGCCCCCTCGGCCAGGGAGAGCTCGGGGTTGACGATGAGGGCCGGGTCAAACTCCTGCTTGTAGCCGAGGCCCGAGCAGGCGGGGCAGGCCCCGTAGGGGCTGTTGAAGGAGAAGATGCGGGGCTCAAGCTCCTCCAGGACCGAGCCGTGCTCCGGGCAGGCGAACTTCTCCGAGAAGAGCTCCTCCTCCCCGGTATCCGGGTAGAGGACCCGCATGAGGCCCTCCCCCCGAAGGAGGGCGAGCTCCACCGCCTCGGCGATCCGGGGGCGCTCCTCCTCCCTAAGGGCCACCCGGTCAATCACCAGGTCAATGTCGTGCTTCTCGTACTTCTCCAGGTTTAGGCCCTGGGCCTCCTCCAGGAGGTAGACCACCCCGTCCACCCGCACCCGGGCGTACCCCTCCTTCATGAGCTGCTGGAAGAGCTTCCTGTACTCCCCCTTTCTTCCCCGCACCAGGGGGGCCATGAGGACGGCCCGGGTGCCGGGGGGGCGCTGGAGGAGGCGGTCGGTGATCTCGCTCGCCGACTGCTTCTCTATGGGGCGGCCGCACTCGGGGCAGTAGGCCTGGCCCACGCGGGCGAAGAGGAGGCGGAGGTAGTCGTGGACCTCCGTGACGGTGCCCACGGTGGAGCGGGGGTTGTGGCTCGTGGTCTTCTGGTCAATGGAGATGGCCGGGGAAAGCCCCTCAATGCTCTCCACCTCGGGCTTGTCCATGACCCCGAGGAACTGGCGGGCGTAGCTGGAGAGGCTTTCCACGTAGCGCCTCTGCCCTTCGGCGTAGAGGGTGTCAAAGGCCAGGGTGCTCTTTCCCGAGCCCGAGACTCCGGTGATGACGATGAACTTGCCCCGGGGGAGCTCGAGGCTGATGTTCTTGAGGTTGTGCTCCCTCGCGCCCCGGATGACGATGCGGTCCATCCGTGGAAGTATACCACCCCTCCTCGGGAGGGAGTAGGGCTTGGGCGAGGGGTCTCCGTTTTTATCATGGGGTCATGGCCTCCTGGACCCTTCGGGAAGCGGAGGAAGCCCCCAAGGTGGTGGAGCGCCTCCTTCGGGAGAACGGGCCCGAGGTGCGGAGCCTTGCGGCCTTTTTGCGGCGGCGCCCTCCCGCCCTGGTGCTCACCGCCGCCCGGGGGAGCTCGGACCACGCCGCCCTCTTCGCCAAGTACCTCCTCGAGGCCCGCCTCCTCTGGCCCGTCCTCTCCCTGGCCCCCTCGGTTCTCACCCTCTACGGGGCGAGGCCCAAGGTGCCTTTTCCAAGCCTTCTCCTGGCCTTTAGCCAAAGCGGGGAGAGCCCCGACGTGGTGGAGGCGGTGCGGGCCTACCGGGCCCAAGGGGTCCTCACCGTGGCCTTGGTGAACCGGGAGGAGAGCCCCTTAGCCCGGGCGGCGGAGGTGGTCCTCCCCCTCCACGCCGGGGAGGAGCGGGCGGTGGCGGCCACCAAGAGCTTCCTGGCCATGCTGGCGGCCACGGCCCAGCTCCTCGCCCACCTCCTGGAGGAGCCCCGCCTCGAGGAGGCCCTTCCCGCCCTGCCGGAGGCCATGGCGAGAGCGTTAGGGGTGGAGGGGAGCCTGGAGTACCTGGAAGAGGCGGAGAACCTCTTCGCCCTGGGGCGGGGCTTCACCTACCCGGTGGCCCTCGAGGCCGCCCTCAAGCTCAAGGAGGTGGCGGGCCTCCACGCCGAGGGCCTCTCGGCCGCCGAGTTCCTCCACGGGCCCCAGGCCCTCCTGGAGCCGGGTTTCCCCGTCCTGGCCTTGGTGCAAGGGGACGAGGCCCGGGAGAGTCTCCTCGCTACCCTGGAGGGCCTCAAGGCCAAGGGGGCCCACCTCCTCGTCCTCTCCCCGGACCCCGACGCCCTGGCCCTGGCCGACACCCCCTTGCGCCTTCCCCTGGCCTTGGCCCCGGAGCTCACCCCCCTCCTCCTGGTCCAGGGCTTCTACCCCCTGGCCGAGGCCCTGGCCCGGGCCCGGGGTCTAGACCCGGACCGGCCCCGGCACCTCACCAAGGTGACCCGCACCCGCTAAGCGCCCGCGCCCTAGTTTCGCGGCATGGGATGACCGAACCGGGGGATCGCTTTTACCGGGGCCCCCATGCTGGCGCAAGCCAGCATGGGGTGGTTTTACCGGGGCCCCCATGCTGGCGCAAGCCAGCATGGGGTTGGGATTAAAAGACCTTGCCCCCTAGGGGCACCTCCCGCTCCGGGGCGAGGAGGACCACCCGCCCCGCCTCGTCCGGCACCCCCAGGACCAAAACCTCCGAGGGGAAGCCCCCGATGACCCGGGTTCCCAGGTTCACCGCCGCCACCACCAGGCGGCCCTCGAGGTCCTCCGGGCGGTAAAGGTCGGTGATCTGGGCGGAACTCTGCTTAACCCCCAGGGGGCCAAAGTCTATCCAGAGCTTGTAGCTGGGCTTTTTGGCCTTGGGGTGGGGCTCGGCCCGCACCACCCGGCCCACCCGGAGGTCCAGGGTCTGGAAGGCTTCAAGGGGCTCCACGCCCCAAGTGTGGCAAAAGGAAAAGCCCCCGGCAAGGGGGCTGGTGGGCCGTGCAGGACTTGAACCTGCAACCAACCGGTTATGAGCCGGCCGCTCTGACCGATTGAGCTAACGGCCCGCGCCAAGGGGTTATTGTAGCACGAAGGCCCGCCTCTTCCGCTATACTGGGGCCAGGAGGTGAACCATGACGGTCAACGAAAGCACCACCGACCGGGCGATCCGCTTTGTCCTGGCCCTGGTCCTCTTCTACTTCGCCTTCCAGTCCGCTTCTCCCTGGAGCTGGATCCTGGGCCTCGTGGCGGTGGTCCTGCTCTTCACCGCCATCACCGGCTTCTGCGCCCTTTATAAGCTTCTCGGCATCAGCACCAAGCGGTGAGCTTCCCCGTCCTTCCCGGGGCGCGGGTGCGGGTGGAGTTTTGGAAGTACCCCGGGGAAAGGCTCCACTACTTTTGGGAGGCGGAGGTGGTGGAGGTGCGGGAGGAGGGGGTCCTCACCCTTCTCCCCCAGGGCGGGGTCTTCCACCACGCCGCCAAGGGCAAGGCCGTGATCCTGGACCACGACGCCTACGTGGCCTTCTTCCCCGGGGCCTGGTACTCCGGGGGGCCCGACGTGCGGGAGGGGCGGGTCCTGGAGTACTACTGGAACGTCCAGACCCCGGCGGAGTGGACGGGAAGGGGCTTCCGCCAGTACGACCTGGAGCTGGACGTGAAGTGCCGCGCCGACCACACCTGCGAGGTCTTTGACCGGGAGGAGTTTTTGGCCAAGCGCTCCCTCTACCCCAGGGCCTGGGTGGAGAAGGCGGAAGAGGCGGTGGAGGCCATCCTCCGCCACATGCGGGAGGGGCGCTGGCCCGTGCTTCCCCCGGGGGAGCCCCTCCCCTGGATGGAGCGCATCTAGGGGCTAACCCCGGGGAGGGGAGAGGGTCGGGGCTCCGGCCCTCCCGGCCCCCAGGCCTTTAGGGGGAGGAGGCGGCGGCCCTCCAGGCCCCAGCGCCCCTCCAGCACTACCTGGTAGAGAAGGCCCTTGAAGAAGCCGTGGAAGCTGTCCTCCCAGGTCTCCAGGTTCTGGGCCCTAAGGGGGTAGTTGTGCCAGGCGGGGCCCAGGTAGTAGAGCCAGGGGTCTTCCAGGGGCCGGGTGTCCTCCGGCGGGAGGCCGAGGAGGGCGTTGAAGTAGCCCCGTAGGCGGCTCGCGGTGAAGAGGAGGTTGAGGTAGGGGTCCTTGAGGGCCTCCCGGGCCTCGGCCTCGGTGTGGGGGAAGGGCCTTAGCGGGTCCCAGGCCCCGAAGCGGAGGAGGCGGGCTTCTTGCTTGAGGGCGTCCTCCCAGCTCATCTGGGCCAGGCCCAGGGTGCGGCTTAGGGGGACTTGCCCTTGGGCCTCCGCCAGCCCCTCGGCCAGGGTGTCCGCCACCTCCCGCACCCCCCGGGAGAGGCCCAGGGCCTTGTCCCCCCCGTACTGCTCGTTGTCCACGATGGCGGCCAGCACGCCCGGGGGAAGCCGCAGGGCCCCCGCCGCCGCCCGGATCTCCCCGGCGTGGGGCAGCACGTGGTGGGGGGCGGTGGGTAGGCCTTCCAGGTGGACGGGGCCCTTCCGCACCGCCTGGCCTACGGCCAGGATCCAGCGGTGGGCGGCCCTCAGGGCGTCTTCCGGACGGGAAAAGGCCGAGCGCTTGCCGGAGAGCTGGTTCTTAAGCTCCAGGCGGAGGAGGCGGTCGTAGGCCCGGGCGGCCTCCTTTCCGAGGAGGAGGTGTAGGCTCGTCTTCTGGGCGAGGTAGAGGGCCACAAGAGCCTCCCGCTCCTCCTTGGGGTAGGGGAGGAGGTCCCTGAGGCTTGGGGAGGGGGGCGGGGCGGGGGCTTGGGGCAGGGCCAGGAAGAAAAGAAGGAGGAGCACAAAGGCGGGCCAGGGACCTAGGGGCACGGGCTAAAGACTTGTTTCCGCTGGGGAACTCGTCTTTTTAGGGCCTCCGCCTAGGCGTCGGTCTCCTCCGCTGGGGCAGGGGGCATCTCCACCGTGGCCTCGAGGGGATACCCGGCGTAGGTGCGCCGCCCCCCCATGGTCCTTTCCAACACCTCCCGCCATTCGGGGAGGTTCAGGAAGCGGTCGGCCTGGTTGCGAAGCTCCAGGTCGGCGAGCTCATGGAGTCCCAGGAGGTAAAGTTCCTTGCCCAGGGCCCTTAGGGCCTGGAAGGTGTGCACCAGGTCCCCGGAGCCCGAGGCCACGATGGCCCGGTCCCAGCGGGGGGCGGTGGTGAGGAGGTCCGTGGCCATCATGGCCTCAAAGCGGGCCTCCCCCCGCACCAGGCGGCTCCGCACCGTGTAGCCCATGAAAACCAGGGCGTCAATGAAGCGTTGCTGGCGTTCGTCCTCGGGATCGGTGATGGGCACGTAGTAGAAGGCGTTGTATAGTTGCTCGGGGGTGGCGAACTGGGTGATCACCCGCCGATGGTCCACGTTCCAGCCCAGGCGCCTGGCCGCCTGGTACATGTAGGACCCGTCAATGAAAAGGGCAACCCGCATATGCCCCTATCTTAAGGGACCCTTTGCCTCTCCGCGAGGGGTGGGAAAGGCTACCCCCCTCGGGGCAGGCTTCTGGCCTCCCGGGGCGCTTTTTCTACCCTTTGGGCGTTCTTTTCCGGGGGCCCCCATGCTGGCGCAAGCCAGCATGGGGTGTTAGAGGCTGTCGTAAAAGCTCTCCACGGCCAGCTACGCGGCCCTGGCCAGCCGCTTCACCAACAAGCGTAGCATGCCCAGATACACCCAGGCCTCAA
>NZ_JBWGQW010000032.1:0-6297 GCF_056332225.1 Thermus sp.
CCAGCACAGCCACCACGGGTGGACAACCCCGACCTGTACCCACATTCCAAGCAGCTTCTAGCCCCACAAGTCCATTCAAGTACGGCCTTTGCTTTATAAGATAGTCAGGATCATTGGGTTTAATCAAAGGTTTGTAAATGTAATTGGGTTGCACATAAAGCATGCCTGCGCTAAGAAGCATTTGAGCTTTAACTCTCTCTTGGCCCTTTGGTACCTTCAAACGTAACAAGCCAAAGGGAAGGTTCTCCAACGGTTCAATCCCCATCCCCTGAGCCTTAAGGGACTGAACGGAAAATCCCGGACTAGGGAGCGCCAGAACCTCTCCTGGCACATACGCTCCCTCAAACCGTCCCATACCTTGGAGGCGCAAAGGCTGCCAAGCCTGGGGCAAAGCCTGAGGACCCACCGGGCACTGGGCGGGGTTCACGGGCGGCGGAGGGGTCTGGGGGCAGGCGGTGAGGAGGAGGGCCGTGGAGAGGAAAAGGGCCCCGAGAAGTAGGCGCTTCATGGCTCCCACTATACGCCCCTCCCCCAGGCCCCGCCTTAAGCCTGGCCTAAGGTTTCCTCTACCCTTTGCGCCAGCTTCTCCAGGAAGCCGAAGAACATGGGCCCGTAGTGGGCGAGCTCGTCCCCGTCCGTGGCGGCCACGGGGAAGTCCCAGCCCCTTTCCCGGGCCAGGGCCCTGGCCTTCTCCAGGGAGTTTTTCCCCCAGGGCTTGGGCTCGTAGAGGAAGAGGTCCGGGGCTCTCCGCCTTACCTCCTCCAGGTCCGGGGCGAAGTAGGCCTGGGGCACGTCCAGGAAGAGGGGCCTAAGGCCCATGTGGAGAAGGGCCTGGGCGATGTAGCTCCCCCGGCCCACGGTGATGGGCCCGCCCAGGTCCATCTCAAAGTAGACCGTGAGGTCAAAGCGGCCCCTCAGGGCGGCGTAGCGGCCCGCGAGCTCGTGGGCGAGGGCGGTGGCCCTTTCCTCCAGGTCCAGGAGGTGGCCCAGGGTGGAGAGGTTCTCCAGGATGCCGTAGGGGCTCGTGGGGAGGGGGACGGCGTAGACGGGAAAGCCCTCCTCCTTGAGCCTCAGGGCCTGCTCCCGCTGGACCCCCGTGGAGAGGAGCACGAGGTCGGGCTTTAAGCTCCTCAGAAGCTCCAGACGGGTCTTGGTGTAGGAGGCCACCACGGGGAGGGCGAGGACCTGGGCCGGGCGGTGGCAGAAGGCGCTCCGGCCCACCAGGCGGTCCCCAAGCCCCAGGGCGAAGAGGGCGTCGGTGAGGTTGGGGGCCAGGGAGACGAGGCGGGAAAAGCGGTCGGGAAGCTCCAAAGGCCCTAAGAGCTCGTGGAAGAGCCTCATCGCCTTAGGTCCAGGGAGCGGGCGTGGCCCTCGAGGCCCTCCGCCCGGGCCAGGAGGGCACCCTTTTCGGCCAAGGTCCGCACGGCCCCTTCCGAAAGCCCCATCACGGGGATCACCTTGAGGAAGTCCCGCACCGCCAAGCCCCCCTGGAAGCGGGCGGTGCCCGAGGTGGGCATCACGTGGCTGGGGCCGGCGATGTAGTCCCCCAGGGCCTCGGGGCTTCCCTCCCCCAGGAAGACCCCCCCGGCGTTTTGCACCCGGCCGAGCCAGGGCAGGGGGTCGGCCAGGGCCAGGCAGAGGTGCTCCGGGGCGTAGAGGTTAGCAAGCTCCATGGCCTCCTCGAGGTCCCGGGTGAGGACGAGCCCGCCCCGCTCCAGCGCCCTCCTTGCGATCTCCGCCCGCGGCAGGTCCTGGAGCTGGCGGATAAGCTCGGCTTCCACCTTCTCCAAGAGGGCCCTTTCCGGGGAGAGGAGCCAGGGCTCGGAGTCGGGCCCGTGCTCCGCCTGGGCCAGGAGGTCGGCGGCGAGAAGCCTGGGGGAGGCGGAGCCGTCGGCGATGATGAGGGTCTCCGTGGGGCCGGCGAGGCCGTCCAGGCCCACCACCCCAAACACCTGCCGCTTGGCCGCCACCACGTAGGCGTTGCCCGGGCCCACGATCTTGTCCACCCGGGGCACCCGCTCGGTGCCGTAGGCCAGGGCGGCGATGGCCTGGGCCCCGCCCATGGCGAAGAGGCGGTCGGCCCCCGCCACCCAGGCGGCGGCCAGCACCCCGGGGTGGACCCTGGGGGGGCTCGCCACCACCACCTCCTCCACCCCCGCCACCTTGGCGGGGACCACGGTCATGAGGAGGCTGGAAAGGAGAGGGGCGCTCCCCCCGGGGACGTAGACCCCCACCCGGGAGAGGGGGCGCACCAGCTGGCCCAGGACCCCGCTACCGTCGGCCCGGAGGAACCCCCCCCGGGCCTCCTCCCGGTAGAAGGCCTCTATGCGCTCCCTGGCGCTTTCCAGGGCGTCGCGCAGTCCCTCGTCCAGGTCCTCGTAGGCCTGGCGCCAAGCCCTTTTGGGGATTTCCTCCACCGGGTGGCCGTCCAGGTCCAGGCTCAGGCGGTCCAGGGCCTTGTCCCCCTCCTCGCGCACCGCGGCGAGGATCCCCCGGACGATCTCCTCCACCGTGGGGTCAAAGGAGAGGCCACGCCGGGCGAAGCGCTCCCGTACCTCCTCCGCGCGGTAGATCATGGCCTTACTATACCCAGCGGCGGCGCCTCTTGGGCTCCTCCACGCCCTCCAGGACCGCCTCAAACACGTGGTCGCCCACCTGCTGGGCCAGGCGCACGGGAAGGCCCTCTTCCAGCTGGACCAGGGTGAGGCCCGGGCGGAGGCGGAAGTGTTGGCGCAAGCGGCCTTCCACCTCGAGGTCGGAAAGCCGCTCCACGTAGGCCCTCCCCCCCGGCATGGGAAAGCGGGCCACCTCCCCGGGCTCCAGGGAAAGCCGGGGCAGGGCGAGGAGGAGGGAGAGGGGGTCGTGGTAGGGAACCAGGTAGGGCAGGGCCAGGCTCTCCTTCCCCTGGGTGACCAGGACCAGGCCCTCCTCCTCGAGGCGCTCCACGGTGAAGACCCGGGCCTCCCGGGCCTCCACCCGCTCGGCGAAGTAGCGGGAAAACCCCTGGCGGTCCGTCTCCGTCTGCCAGCGCTGGCGGGTCTTGAGGGGCAGGCTCACCTCCGCCTGGAGCACCCCCCTCGCCCCCCCCTCGTGGGGGCGGACCTCCAGCCTGCCCTCCCCTACGGGCTCCCCGGCGAAGAAGTAGCGGTAGCGGTAGGTGGCGGGCCGCTCGGTCATGCCCCTAGCGTACCTTGATGGTGAGGGGGGGACCCGGCACCTCGAGGAGGTAGTCCACGGGATCCCGCCCCGGCACGCGAATCCTCAGGCGGTAGACCCCCTTTTGGTCAAACTCCACCCGGCCCGGGGCGATGAGGAGGACCCGCCCGGGAACCAGGCGAGAACCCTCGGGCGCCTCCAAAAGCACCACCTCGGCCTTCTCCGTGGGCGGGTCGGTCCGGAACTCCATCACGTACCCCTGGGAGGAAGAGGGCCGGGGCCAGGAGAGAAAGAATCCCAAGCCCAGGGCAAGAAACAGAAGCCCCCAAAGGAGCCCCCGCCGCCCCCTCGAGGGCCTTTTGGGCTCCACCACGGGGAAAGAGGGGTCCTCCGGCTCCTGGATGCGGATGACCCGGGGGCGGCTTGGGGCCTTTCCCTCCTCAGGGGCCGGAGGGGGGGGTGGAGGGGGTTCCTCGGCGGGCTCCACGGGAAGGCGCTTGCGGGGCTCCTCGGGGAGAGGCTCCGGGGGCGGGGCCTCCCGGGGGAAGAGGTCCTCCAGGCGCCGCTCCCCCTTCTCCAGGGCCTCGAGGGCCTCCTTGAGGGGGAAGGCCTCCCAGTCGGCGCTCAGGGCCCGGGCCAGGGCGGCGAGGGCCCGTTCGGGGGAACCGGAAAGGGCCTCGAGGCCCGCCCCCCCCAGCCAGACCCGCCTCCCCTTCACCAGGCAAAGCTCCGGCACGGGAGCCACCTCCACCCCTTCCCGCCTCAGGTGCCCCAGGACCCGGGCCAGGGCCTCCACCCAGTGGGCCAGGCGCTCCGGGTCCGCCACTCCCAGGTACTGGACCATGGGCACCGCTCCCAAGGGCCACTCCAAAACCCAGGCCCTTTCCTCGGGAAGGGTCTCCAGGGGGGCCAAAAGCCCCTCCCCTTCCAGGGGCCTGCCCTCGGCCCCCTTTAGGATCAGCACGGGCATGCCCGTGCGGGTGTCCTGGCCCTCATAAGCGGTAAGGGTTCCAATGCGGGCGAGAATGCGTCGCAGCCAATAGTCCCCCAAAACGTCCATCTCCCCAAGTATATTCACCCCCCCGTGAGGAGGCTTATAATCTGCCAAAGGTAGGGCCCTAAGGCCGGAAAGGAGCGGGGATGGAGTTCAAAATCACCTTGACCACGGAGGAGATCGTTCGGGGCTTGAAGCACTACCGCCGCATCGCCAAGCAGGACATCCTCCGGGCCCCGGAAACGCCCCACCCGGAGTTCTTCCGCCGCCACGCGGAGGCCCGGCGCGAGGTCTACGCCCGGCTGGCGGAGATGGCGGAGGCGGAGGGGCCTGAAGCGGTGGTCCAGTACGCTCTGGAACTCTACAAATCCCTGCCCTTTGTGACCGGCACGCCGGAGGACCAGTATCCCGAGATCAAGGGCCAGGAGAACGCCCTGGAGAACTTCTTCCTCATGATCGGCCTGGACCCCAAGACCAGGCGAGAAGCCCGCAAGGCCCGGAAGCCCCTGCAATGACCCTGGAGCTCTTGGAGGCCCAGGCCAAGGCCTGCACCGCCTGCCGCCTCAAGGAGGGGCGCACCCAGGTGGTCTTCGGGGAAGGGAACCCGGACGCCCGGCTCATGTTCGTGGGGGAAGGCCCGGGAGAGGAAGAGGACAAAACGGGCCGCCCCTTCGTGGGCAAGGCGGGCCAGCTTTTAAACCGCATCCTGGAAGCGGCAGGCATCCCTCGGGAGGAGGTCTACATCACCAACATCGTGAAGTGCCGCCCGCCGCAAAACCGCGCCCCCCTTCCCGACGAGGCCAAGATCTGCACGGAGAAGTGGCTCCTCAAGCAGATTGAGCTCATCGCCCCCCAGATCATCGTCCCCTTGGGGGCGGTGGCGGCCGAGTTCTTCCTGGGGGAGAAGGTTCCCATCACTAAGGTCCGGGGGAAGTGGCACGAGTGGCACGGGATCAAGGTCTTCCCCATGTTCCACCCCGCCTACCTCCTCAGGAACCCAAGCCGCGCCCCCGGAAGCCCCAAGCACCTCACCTGGATGGACATCCAGGAGGTGAAGCGGGCCTTGGAAAGCCTCCCGCCCAAGGAAGGCCGCCCGGTGAAGGCGGTGAGCCAGGAGCCCCTTTTTTAAACCCGTCCCCAGGGGGTAGCGAGCAGGGGAAGGGGGCTCACGAAGGGCTCGGCGTAGTCCACCCCGAGGTAGTTCCCAAAGTAGCGGCGCATGGCCTTGCGGGCTTCCACCCCCTTAGGCCCCACGGTCTCGCTGGCCGCCTCCCCCAAAAACTGGCTCCGGTAGGCCAGGACCGCGGCCTCCCACTGGTCTATGAAGGCGGAGATCTTCACCAGAAAGCTCGGGGTGAAGGGGTGGTTGCCGGGATAGAAGAAGAGCCGTTCCACCCGGTGGGGCTCCCCTTCCAGGGGGGCCTTCTTGAGGGCGGAAAAGTGGGCCGCGGCCACCGCGAGGCGGCTTGCGGCGGCGTGGTCGGGGTGGCGGTCGGCCTCGAGGGGGGCGAGGACAATCCGGGGCCTGAGCCGCCTCAGGGCCCCCGCCAAAAGGAGCCTCTGCTCGGGGATGTCGGCAAGCCCCCCGTCTTGAAGCCCGAGGTTTCCCCGGAAGTCCAGGCCCAGGATCCGGCTCGCCTCGGCCACCTCCTTTTCCCGCTCCTCGGGGGTGCCCTTGGTGCCCAGCTCCCCCCGGGTGAGGTCCAGAATCCCCGTGGAAAGCCCCTCCGCCTTGGCCCGGGCCAGGGTCCCCCCGCACCCGAGCTCCCCGTCGTCGGGGTGGGGGGCGATGACCAGGAGATCAAGCATCCTCTTCCTCCAAGATCCGTAAGATTTTCTCGGAGGCTTCCCACATGTCCCGCAAGAAAAGCCGATAACTACGCGACATGAACGGCCTCCCTCAGCACCTGAGGGGCCGCCCACGGCTTCAAGGCCCCCTTCATCACCAGGTCCACGGGGTTTCCCAGAATAGATTCCAGAAACTCCTTTACCCGCCAGTAGCCCTCAAAACCCGGAGGAGAAGCAAAAACCACCAGGAGGTCCACGTCGCTCCCGGGTGTGGCCTCGCCCCGGGCTACCGAGCCAAAGAGGTAAAGCTCCTCCACCCCTAAGGCGCAAAGCTCGGGCCAGCGGGAGCGAAGCAGGGA
>NZ_JBWGQW010000032.1:6394-16369 GCF_056332225.1 Thermus sp.
GACAGGACCTCCTCCTTCCGCACGCTTCCAGTCTAGCGCACCTCCACCCGCTCCCCCAAACGCCTTTCCGTCCCCTCCTGGAGGCGCTTGAGGTTCTCCCGGTGGGTCCAGAAGAGGAGGAGGGCCATGAGAAAGACCGTGGCCACCTCCCAAAGGGGCCTGCCCAAGGCCAGGGAGAGGACGAAGGCGGCCACCCCCCCGGTCAGGCTCCCCGCCGAGACGTAGCGGGTGAGGAGCATCACGCTCACCCCGATGGGAAAGGTGAAGAGGGCCAAGACGGGGTCCAGGAAGAGGAGGGTGCCGAAGCTCGTGGCCACCCCCTTCCCTCCCCTAAAGCGCAGGAAGAGGGAGTAGTTGTGCCCGAGAACCGCCATCAGGGCCACCCCGCCCAGCATCCAGTCGGAAAGCCCGAAGGCCCGGGCGATGAGGACGGCGATCCCCCCCTTGAAGACGTCAAAGAAGGCCACCACCAAGGCGGGCCCCCACCCGAGCGCCCGGAGGACGTTGGTGGCGCCGATGTTCCCCGAGCCCACCTTGCGCAGGTCCACCCCATAGGTCCTCGCCACCAGCACCCCGGCGGGCACGGAGCCGAAGAGGTAGGCGAGGAAAAGGACGAGAAGCGCCCCTCCCATGTGCGGCCATTCTACCTAGCTGCTCGCCGAGGTGTAGCTCCTAAGGGCCAGGCGGAAGAAGCCCCGGGCGAGGGCAAGGAGGAGGAGGGCGAGGAGGAAGGCGAGGAGGGGGGCCTCTCCCCTCCTCAGGGCCACCTCCGCGGGCACGGTGGTGAGGAAGGCCACGGGCACCACGAAGGTGAAGAAGACCCGGTAAAGGGCGGGGTAGCTGGAGATGGGAAACCGCCCCGCCTCCAGAAGCCCCCTCAGCACCTCGGTCACGTTGTAGACCTTCACGAACCAGACGCTGGTGGTGGCGAGGAGGAACCAGAGGCTGTAGAGCATGAGGGCCCCGAGGAGGAGGTAGAGCCCGAAGAGGGCGTAGTCCAAGGCGCCTAGGCCCAGGCGAATCCCCGCATAGAGGAGGAGGCCGAGGCCCAAGAGGAAGTCCCCCAGGCCCCAAGGAGAGAAGACCCTAAAGGAAAGCCAGAACTGGGGGTCTATGGGCTTGAGGAGGACGAAGTCCAGGGTGCCCTGCTGCACGTGCTCCACGATCTTGTTGAGGTTGGGGGCGAGAAGGGTGGAGCCGAGGCCCTGGAGCAGGGTGAAGGCGGAAAGGACCAGAAGGGCCTCCTCCAGCCGCCACCCCCCCGGCCTGTACCCCCCCTGGTAGAGGAGGAGGAGGCCGAAGAGGGCCCCGAGGAGGGTGAGGAAGGAGGAGAGGAGGCCCAGGTAGAAGTTCGCCCGGTACTCCATCTCCGCCGCCAAAGAGGTGAGGAGAAAGAGCCTCAGGACCCGCAGGTAGCGCACCCTCCCAGGGTAGACTTGGAGGCATGGCGGGCGCAAGCCCCGTGATCCTGGCGGAAGACCTCACCCGGCACTACCGGGTGGCCCGGAAGGAGGAGACCCTCCTCGGCACCCTGCGCCACTTCCTCTCGCGGCGGTACCAGGTGGTGCGGGCGGTGGAGGGGGTGTCCTTCCGCATCGCCCCCGGGGAGGTGGTGGGGTTTTTGGGCCCCAACGGGGCGGGCAAGACCACCACCCTCAAGATGCTCACGGGCCTCGTCCACCCCACGAGGGGCAGGGCCCTGGTGGCGGGGCACGTGCCCTGGCGGCGGGAGAAGGCCTTCCTCAAGAGGATCACCCTGGTCATGGGCAACAAGCAGCAGCTCATCTGGGACCTGCCCGCCATGGACTCCTTCCGCCTGAACGCCGCCATCTACGAGGTGCCGGAGGGCGAGTTCAGGAAGCGGGTCCTGGAGCTCGCCGAGATGCTTTCCCTCACGGAAAAGCTCCACCAGCCCGTGCGGAAGCTCTCCCTAGGGGAGAGGATGAAGGCGGAGCTTTTGGCCGCCCTCCTCCACCGCCCCCAAGTGCTCTTCCTGGACGAGCCCACCCTGGGCCTGGACGTGAACGCCCAGGTGGCGGTGCGGGAGTTCGTCCGGGAGTACAACCGCCGCTATGGGGCCACGGTCCTCCTCACGAGCCACTACATGGCGGACATCGCCGCCCTCTGCCCCCGCGTCTTGGTGATCCACCAGGGGAGGCTCCTCTACGACGGCGCCCTGGAAGGGCTTCTGGAGCGCTTCGCCCCC
This sequence comes from Thermus sp., assembly GCF_056332225.1. NCBI lineage: Bacteria > Thermotogati > Deinococcota > Deinococci > Thermales > Thermaceae > Thermus > Thermus sp. Next base: position 8,601 of record NZ_JBWGQW010000032.1, read on the forward strand.
TACCGGGAGGTGGGGCTCACCCTCAAGCACCCCCTGCCCCGGGAGGCCCTCCTTCCCTTCGGCGAGGTGCGGGAGCTGGAGGGGCGGGAGGCGCGGCTCCTCGTGCCCCGGGAGAGGCTCACGGAGAAGGTGGCGGAGATCCTGAAGAGGCTTCCCGTGGAGGACCTCGAGGTCAGGGAGCCCCCCCTGGAGGAGGTCATCGCCAAGGTCTTCCAAAGCCCCAAGGAGCCGGTATGAGGAAGGCCCGGGTCCTCCTCTCCGTCTACCTGGCCTACATGCTGGAGTACCGGGCGGAGCTCTTCCTCTGGGCCCTGGCGGGGGCGCTTCCCCTGATCCTCATGGGGGTCTGGACCGAGGCGGCAAAGGGCGGGGACTTCCCCCTCACCTCGGGGGAGTTCGCCCGCTACTTCCTCATGGTCTTCCTGGTGCGCCAGGCCACGGTGGTCTGGGTGGTGTGGGAGTTTGAGCGGGACGTGGTGGAGGGAAGGCTTTCCTTCAGGCTCCTAAGACCCCTGGACCCTTTCCTTGACCACCTGGCGGCCCACGTGGCCGAGAGGCTCGCCCGGCTCCCCTTCGTGGTCCTCCTCACCCTCCTCTTCTTCGCCCTCTTCCCCGAGGCCCGCTTCCTGCCGGAGCCCGGGACCTTCCTCCTCGGCCTTCTCCTCACCCTCCTCGCCTTCCTCCTCCGCTACACCATGCAGTACGCCACCGCCATGCTCACCTTCTGGACCGAGCGGGCCACCAGCGTAGAGGAGGTCTTCTTCCTCCTCTACCTCTTCCTCTCCGGGACCATCGCCCCCCTCGAGGTCTTCCCCGAAGCCTTAAGAAGCCTCGCCCTCCTCACCCCCTTCCCCTACCTGGTCTACCTCCCTGCCGCCCTCCTCGCCGGGCAGGAGGTGCGCCTCTTTCCCGGCCTATGGGTCATGCTCCTTTGGGGCGGGGTCTTCCTCGGCCTCTGGCGGCTCCTCTGGCGGCTCGGCCTCAGGCGCTACTCGGGCCACGGGGCATAACACCACCCCATGCTGGCTTGCGCCAGCATGGGGGCCCCGGCAAAAGGGCTTTCCCGGGCCAGCAAGGCAGGCATAATGGGGGCATGGCCACCCGCTACCGCTTCCGGGTAGAGGAGTTTGAGCGGGCCTTCCAGGGGGTGCCCCACGTGGAGCTCCTAAGGGGGGAGGTCTACCAGATGAGCCCCATCGGACCCAAGCACTTTTACGCGGTGATGCGTATGGACCACAGGCTCAGGGAGGCTTTGGGCGCAAAGGCCGTGGTGGCGGTCCAGTCCCCCCTGCGCCTCTCCGAGGACTCCGAGCCCGAGCCGGACCTCCTGGTCCTCAGGCCGCCCCTGGAGCGCTACCAGGACCGCCTCCCCACCCCGGAAGACGTCCTCCTCCTTATAGAGGTGGCCGACACCTCCTTGGAGTTTGACCGGGAGGTGAAGCTTCCCCTCTACGCCGAGGCGGGCATCCCCGAGGTCTGGCTCGTGAACCTAAAGGAGAACCTCCTGGAAGCCCACCGGGACCCCCGGGGGGGCCGCTACCGGGAGATCCGCCTCCTCTCCCCCGAGGAAGAGGCAAGCCCCGCCCTCTTCCCCGAGGTCAGGCTCCCCTGGGCGTAGCCACGGGGTAGAGCAGGGCGTAGGCGTAGCCGTCGGTGAGGGCCTTGAGGGAGGCCTCGAGGATGTTCTCGCTGGCCCCCACGGTGCCGAAGCGCTCCTCCCCCCGCCGCATCTCCACCATCACCCGCACCCCCGAGTTCGTGCCCGCCTCCTGGCCCGAGAGGATCCGCACCTTGTAGTCCGCAAGCTCCACCTCGGAAAGTTCCGGGTAAAACTGCAACACGGCCTTGCGGAAGGCCCGGTCCAGGGCGGAAACCGGCCCGAAGGGGCTTTCCGCGGCGGTGTGCTGGAGGCTCTCCCCCACCCGGACCCGCACCGTGGCCTCGGCCCAGGCGGTGGAAAGGCCCCTTCCGTGGACGAAGACGGAAAAGCCCTCCACGCTAAAGGGAAGGCTTCCCCCCTTGAGGCGGTGGGCGAGGAGGTAGAAGCTCGCCTCCGCCCCCTCAAAGGCGTAGCCCTCGTACTCCAGGGCCTTGACCTCCTCCAAAAGGCGCCTCGCCTCCTCCTTGGAGAGGTCCACCCCGAGCTCCTGGAGCTTGGCGAGGAGGTTGGAGCGGCCCGCCACGTCCGAGACCAAAAACCGCCTCTGGTTCCCCACCCACTCCGGGGGGAGGTGCTCGTAGGTGCGGGGGTTCTTCAAGACGGCGGAGACGTGCACCCCGGCCTTGTGGGCGAAGGCCGCCTCCCCCACGTAGGGGGCGCGGCGGTTCGGGGTGAGGTTCGCCCGCTCGTCCACGAAGTGGGCAAGCTCCCTCAGGCCCCTTAGCCTCTCCGGAGGGAGGGCGGGGATCCCGTACTTGAAGACCAGGGTGGGGAGGAAGCTCGTGAGGTTCAGGTTGCCGCACCGTTCCCCGTAGCCGTTGATGGTGCCCTGCACGTGGGTGGCCCCGGCCCGCACCGCCGCGAGGGCGTTGGCCACGGCGAGCTCGGCGTCGTTGTGGGGGTGGATGCCCACCCGCACCCCGGGAAACCGCTCCACCACGGCCTGGGTGAGGGCGTAGACCTCCTCGGGGAGGCTTCCCCCGTTGGTGTCGCAAAGCACCAGGGTGTCGGCCCCGCCCTCCAGGGCGGCCTCGAGGGTGGCGAGGGCGTAGGCGGGGTCTTCCTTGTAGCCGTCAAAGAAGTGCTCGGCGTCGTAGACCACCCGCTTGCCCCGCCGGGCGAAGAAGGCCACCGTCTCCTTGATCATGCGGAGGTTTTCCTCCAAGGAGGTCTCCAGGGCCTCGAGGACGTGGAGGGTCCAGCTCTTGCCGAAGAGGACCACCACGGGGGTTTCGGCCTCGAGGAGGGCCAGGACCGAGGGGTCCTCCTCGGGGGCGAGGCCCTTCCTCCGCGTGGCCCCGAAGGCGCAAAGCCTCGCCTCCCCCAGGTCCACCCCCTTCATCCGGGCGAAGAACTCGGCGTCCTTGGGGTTGGAGCCGGGCCAGCCTCCCTCAATGAGGTGGATCCCGAAGGCGGCAAGCCGCCTTGCGATGGCCACCTTGTCGTCCACGGAGAGGCTTACCCCCTCCCCCTGGGTGCCGTCCCTCAAGGTGGTGTCCAGGATCTCCACCATGGCCTAGACCCCGCGGTGGACCTCCTGAATGGAAGGCGGGTGGCGGGTGGCCCGGCCCGAGGCCAGCTTCCCCGCGGCGTCCAGGAAGGCCAGGGCGCTCGCCTCAATGATGTCCGGGGAGACCCCCACCCCCACGGCCTGGAGCTCCCCAAGCCTAAGGCGCACCGTCACCTGGCCCAGGGCCTCGGTGCTCCCCGTGACCGCCTCCACCCGGTAGAGCTCCAGCTCCGGCTTCAGGCCGACGGCCTCCTCCAGGGCCTTGTACACCGCGTCCACGGGGCCGTCCCCCGTGTGGGTGGCCACCCTTTCCCCATCGGGGGTCTTCACCTTCACCGTGGCCGTGGGCAGGAGGCCGGAGCCCGAGAAGAACTGGACGTGGAGGAGCTCAAAGAAGTGGGAGACGGGCTCCCTTTCGCTTTCCACCAGGGCCTGGAGCTCCTCGGCGGAAAGGGGCCCTTTCTTCTCGGCGATCTCCTTGAAGCGGGCGAAGAGCTTCTTCAGCTCCTCCTCGGAGAGGTCCTTGTAGCCCAGGTCCTCGAGGGCCTTCTTGAAGGCGGCCCGGCCGGAGTGCTTGCCGAGGACCAGCACGGCGGGGCGCCTCCCGATGAGCTCGGCGTCCATGATCTCGTAGGTGGAGCGGTGCTTGATCACCCCGTCCTGGTGGATGCCGGACTCGTGGGCGAAGGCGTTGTCCCCCACGATGGCCTTGTTGGGGGGGACGGGCATCCCGGTGTAGCGCTCCACCAGGCGGCTCACCCGGTAGATCTCCCGGGTGTTCACCTGGGTGTAGGCCCGGTAGAAGTCCCGGCGCACGTAGAGGGCCATGACCACCTCCTCGAGGGCGGTGTTCCCCGCCCGCTCCCCGATGCCGTTGATGGTGCACTCCACCTGGCCCGCCCCGTTCAGCACCCCGGCCAGGGCGTTGGCCGTGGCCAGGCCCAGGTCGTCGTGGGTGTGGGTGGAGATGACCACGTCCCGCCCCCTGACCACCTCGTCCCGGATCCTGCGGATCAGGGCCCCGTACTCCTCCGGGGTGCCGTAGCCCGTGGTGTCGGGGATGTTGATGGTGGTGGCCCCGGCCTCCACGGCCACCTCGTAGAGCCGCTTCACGAAGTCCCACTCCGCCCGCATCACGTCCTGGGCGGAGAACTCCACGTCGTCCACGTAGCGCTTGGCGTAGCGGACCATCTGGTCCGCCATCTCCAGGACCTCCTCCTCCGTCTTCTTGAGCATGTACTGGAGGTGGACCTTGGAGGCCGAGGTGAAGACGTGGATCCTGGGCTTCTCCGCCTTCTCCAGGGCCTTGGCCGCCTGGTCAATGTCCAGGGTGTGGGTGCGGGCGAGGGCGGCGATGATGGGCCCCTTGACCTCGGCGGCGATGCGCCTTACCGCCTCAAACTCCAAGGGCCCCGATACGGGGAAGCCCGCCTCAATGATGTCCACGTTGAGCCGGGCGAGGGCCTGGGCGATCTCCAGCTTCTGGTCCAAGGAAAGGGCCACCCCAGGGCTTTGCTCCCCGTCCCTGAGGGTGGTGTCAAAGATCCGGATGTGCCGCTCCTTTTCCATCCTTCACCTCCCAAAAGCGCACAGGGGCCCCCGGAGGGGCCCCGAAGAAGCCCTTAGCCTACCTCCTCCAATACCCTGGCCTTGAGGAAGGGCATCATGGCCCGAAGCCTCGAGCCCACCTCCTCAATGGGGTGGGCCGCCCACCGCTTGCGGTTCGCCTCCAGGACGGGGGTGCCCGCCTGGTTCTCCAGCATCCACTCCCGGGCGAACTCCCCGGTCTGGATCTGGCGCAGGATCTCCCGCATGCGCCGCTTGGTCTCCTCCACGGGCACGGCCACCTCCCCGCGGGTGTAGTCCCCGTACTCGGCGGTGTTGGAGATGGAGTAGCGCATGCCCTTTAGCCCCGCCTCGTAGATGAGGTCCACGATGAGCTTCACCTCGTGGACGGTCTCAAAGTAGGCCATCTCCGGGGGGTAGCCCGCCTCCACCAGGGTCTCAAACCCCGCCTGGATGAGCCGGGTGAGCCCCCCGCAAAGCACCGCCTGCTCCCCGAAGAGGTCCGTCTCCGTCTCGTCCTTGAAGGTGGTGGCGATGACCCCAGCCCGGGCCGCCCCGATGGCCTTGGCGTAGGCGAGGGCGGTGGGGAAGGCGCTTCCCGAGGCGTCCTGGTGCACGGCCAAAAGGGCCGGGACCCCGCTTCCCTTCTGGTACTCCGAGCGCACCAGGTGGCCCGGGCCCTTGGGGGCCACCATCCAGACGTCCAGGTCCTTTCGGGGCTTGATCTGGCCGAAGTGGATGTTGAAGCCGTGGGCGAAGGCCAGGGCGGCCCCCTCCTTGAGGTGGGGCTCAATCTCCTCGCGGTAGACCTGGGCCTGCTTTTCGTCGGGGAGGAGGACCATGACGATGTCGGCCTCCCTCACCGCCTCGGCCACGGGGAGGACCCGAAGCCCCGCGGCCTCCGCCTTGGCGAAGCTCTTGGAGCCCCTCCTCAGGCCTACCCGCACGTCCACCCCCGAGTCCTTGAGGTTCAGGGCGTGGGCGTGGCCCTGGGAGCCGAAGCCCAAAACCGCCACCTTCTTGCCCAGGATGAAGCCAAGGTCCGCGTCGTGCTCGTAGTAGACCTTCATACCGCCTCCTTTTTCTCCCGCACCTTCAAGACCCGCTCCCCCCGGCTCATGGCCACCGCGCCGGTGCGCATGACCTCGAGGATCCCGTAGGGCCTTAGGGCCTCAATGAAGGAGTTGATCTTGCTCGTGTCCCCGGTGAGTTCCAGAATCAGGCTCTTGTGGGCCACGTCCACCACCCTGGCCCGGAAGGCCTCCTGGATGTCCTTGACGGCGAGGCGCTCCTCGAGGCCCGCCACGTGGACCTTCACCAGGCAAAGCTCCCTTTCCACGTGGGGCTCGGTGTGGTCCGTGACCTTGAGGACCTCAATGAGCCGGTTGAGCTGCTTCTCCACCTGCTCCAGGGTGCGGTCGTCCCCCGTGACCACCAGGCTGATGCGGGAAAGCCCCGGCTGGTGGGTGGTGCCCACGGCCAGGCTTTCCAGGTTGAAGCCCCGCCGGGCGAAGAGGCCGGTGATGCGGTTCAAAACCCGGGGGTGGTCCTGCACCAGCACGGAGATGATGTGCCTCAAGCCCCCACCTCCTCCCGCTCCCGCGGGTCCTCCACGATCATGTCCTCGGCGGCCCCACCGGCGGGGATCATGGGGAAGACCCCTTCCTCGTGGTAGACCCTAAACTCGGCCACCACGGGGCCGTCGGCGTTTAGGACGGCCTCCACGCCCCGCCTCAGGTCCTCCTTCCTCTCCACCCTCACCCCCTTGATCCCGTAGGCCTCGGCGAGGCGGGCGAAGTCGGGGTTGGAGTCCGCCAGGTACACCTCGCTGTAGCGGCGGGCGTGGAAGAGGTCCTGCCACTGGCGCACCATGCCCAGGTAGCCGTTATTCAGAATGACGATCTTCACGTCCAGCTTGTACTTCACCACCGTGGCCAGCTCCTGCAGGGTCATCTGGAAGGACCCGTCCCCGTCAAAGTCTATGACCAGCTCCTCAGGGCGGGCGGTCTTGGCCCCGATGGCGAAGGGCAGCCCCACCCCCATGGTGCCGAGGCCCCCGGAGGTGAGGAAGCTCCGTGGCCTCGTCACGGGGAAGAACTGGGCGGCGAACATCTGGTGCTGCCCCACCCCCGTGGTGACGATGGCGTTTCCCCCCGTGGCCTCGTGGAAGGCCCGGATCACCTCCTGGCTTTGCAGGTGGGGCTTGGGCTTGAAGCGCAAGGGGTAGCGGGTGCGCCACTCCTCAAGCTCCCGCCACCAGGCGGCGAGCTTCAGGGCCTTCGCCCCCTTGAGGAGCTCTTTGAGGACGAGCCTCGAGTCCCCCACGATGGGGATGTGGGTGCGCACCACCTTGCCGATCTCGGCGGGGTCAATGTCCACGTGGATGATGGTGTGGGCGTGGGGAGCGAAGCGGCTGACCTTCCCCGTGACCCGGTCGTCAAAGCGGAGGCCGATGGCGAGGATCACGTCCGCGTGGTAGATGGCCCGGTTGGCGGCCACGGTGCCGTGCATCCCCGGCATCCCGAGCCACAAGGGGTGGTTCCCGGGGAAGGCCCCGAGGCCCATGAGGGTGGTGATCACGGGAAGCCCCGCCTTCTCGGCGAAGGCGAGGAGCTCGGCGTGGGCGTGCTGGGCCCCGCCCCCCACCATGAGGACCGGCCTTTCCGCCTTCTCCAGGGCGTCCAGGGCCCGCTCTATCTGCTTGGGATGCCCCTTCAGGGTGGGCTTGTAGCCGGGGAGGTCCAGCTCCACCTCAAAGCTTCCCGTGAAGGCCTCCAGCTGGACGTCCTTGGGAATATCTATGAGCACCGGCCCCGGGCGACCAGTGGAGGCGATGTGGAAGGCCTCCTTCACCACCCGCGGGATCTCGTTCACGTCCTGGACCAGGTAGTTGTGCTTGGTGATGGGCATGGTGACCCCGGTGACGTCGGCCTCCTGGAAGGCGTCGGTGCCGATGAGGGCCCCTAACCCCGTGGCGATGGCGGTGAGAAGGGCGTAGAGGAAGACGCTTAGGGGAGAGACGGGCAGGGCGTC
>NZ_JBWGQW010000033.1:0-16203 GCF_056332225.1 Thermus sp.
GGGCGATGAGGGCCTCCCGGTAGGCCTCCTGCACCGCCCCGTGGGCGTGGACCGCGGAGTAGCCGAGCCGGCTTCCCGAGGGCAGGGCGGCGAGGAGGCTTTCCGCCTCCCTCTTGGGGTTGTGCACCTGCCAGAGGGCGGCCAGGCGGTTGCCCCGCACCGCGAGGAGGTAGGGCACCCCCAGGCGGTCCAGGTAGCCCCCCGCCCGGCGGCGGAGCTCCAAGGTGGCCTCCCGCCGCCTCTCCTCCGCCAGGCGGTGGCGGCCCGGAACCGGGGGAGGCTCCATCAGGGCCAAGACCCACTCCACCCCCTCGGCGAAGCCGAAGGCGAAGAGGCGCTCGGGCTCGGCCTCCCCCAGGATGAGCCCCTCCAGGAGCGCCCCACCCAGGGACTCCTCCTGCATCCTTTCCAGAGAGCGTTCCAGCCCGCGGAGCCTCAAGAGCCGGGCCGCCACCTCCAGAAGGCCCCGGGCCTGGCCCAGCTGGTCCTCCTCCCCGTAGGCCACCAGGAGGTCCTCCCCGGCCTCGAGGGCGAGCCAGCCCCGGCCCCTTCCCGGCTCCCGGGGGTGCTGGGGTGGCACGGGCCCGGCGAAGCCCAGCACCTCCCCCCAAGGGGCCACCCGGGCCAGGGCAAGCCCCGTGGCCTGGTGGAGCACCTCCAAGAGGGGCCTCTCCGGGAGCCTCAGGAGGAGTTCCAAAAGCCCCGCAAGCCCCATGCCCGCCCCCAGGGCGAAGAGGCGGAGCGCCAGGGCCCTTTCCAGCTCTTCCCGCCCAAGCCAGGGGGGGTGGAGGGCCACCCCCAGGCCCTCCCGCTCGGCGAAGGCCACGAGCTCGGGGTCGGCCTCGGGGAGGAGGAAGCCCGAGGCGGTGCGGTGGCGGTAGAGGCTCCCCTCCGGCCGGAAGAGGAGCAAGGCCCCCTCCTGGGGGAGGAGGGGCCTGGGCTCAGGGAGGAGGTAGAGCACGGGCCTCTCCGAGGGGACCAGGACCTTGAGGCCCAGGTCCCCGCAGAGGGCCGTGAAGCCTACGGGCTTTCCGCCAAAAGTTTCCACTTGCATTGTTAGCTCACACAATAGACTCTCCTCTGCTGGCGGGCAAGGGGGAAGTATCTGTTTCCCAGCACCAAAAGGCGGTTAAAATTGTCTATACCTTCAATTGCCCTTCCGCCCCGCCCCGGCCATGCTGAGGAGCGAAAGGAGGCGCATGTTTCGCGGATCCATACCGCCCCTGCCCACGCCCTTCCGCCGAGGGCGGCTGGACGAGGAGGCCCTGAGGCGCCTGGCCGAGCGGGCCGTGTGGGGAGGCTCCCACGGGGTGAGCGTGGGGGGCACCACGGGCGAGCCCGGCACCCAGACCCTGGAGGAGAGGAAGCGGGCCATAGAGATCGTCCTGGACCAGGTGGCGGGCCGCGTTCCCGTGATCCCGGGCACCGGGGCCCTGCGCCTGGAGGAGACCCTGGAGCTCACCCGCTTCGCCAAGGAGGCGGGGGCCCAGGGGGCCATGGTCATCGTCCCCTACTACGTGAAGCCCAACCAGGAAGGGCTCTACCGCTACTTCGCCGAGGTGGCCCGGGCCGTCCCCGACTTTCCCCTCCTCATCTACAACATCCCGGGAAGGGCCGGGGTGGAGATCGCCCCCAAGACCGTGGCCCGCCTCCGGCGGGACTTCCCCAACATCATCGGCCTCAAGCACTCCTCCAAGGACCTGGAGTACGTTTCCCACCTCTTTCAGGAGGCGGGGCGGGACTTTTTGGTCTTCTGCGGCCTGGAAAGCCTCACCCTCCCCATGATGAGCCTGGGGGCGGTGGGGACCATCGCCGCCACCGCCAACTGGCTCCCCAAGGAGGTGGCCCTCCTCTGCGAAAAGGCCCTCGCCGGGGACTATGGGGGGGCGCGGGAACTCCACTACCACCTCCTCGAGGCCAACGAGGCCATCTTCTGGGACACGAACCCCATCCCCCTAAAGACCGTCCTCTCCTGGATGGGGCTTTGCGAGAAGGAGTGGCGGCCCCCCTTGGGGCCCACGAGCCCCGAGGTGGAGGAGAGGCTCAGGCGGATGGCCGAGCGCTACGGCCTCCTCCCCAAGGAGAAGGAGGCGGCGTGAAGCTCGCCCGCTTTCTCGCCAAGGGAAGGGTCCACCAGGGGGTCTACCGGGATGGCCTCCTCCTGGACGAGGCGGGGGAGGCCCACAGGCCCGAGGACGTCACCTGGCTCCTCCCCTTCGCCCCGGGGAAGATCCTGGGCGTGGCCCTGAACTACCCTGACCACGCCGAGGAGCTTGGCCTCGCCCGCCCCGAGGAGCCCGCCCTCTTCTGGAAGCCCAACACGAGCCTCCTTCCCCACCAGGGGGTGGTCCTCTACCCCAGGGGGGCGAGGTTCGTCCACTACGAGGTGGAGCTCGCCGTGGTGGTGGGCCGCCCCATGAAGCGGATCAAGGCCAAGGACGCCCTGGACTACGTCCTTGGCTACACCATCGCCAACGACCTCGTGGCCCGGGACTACGTCACGAACACCTTCCGCCCCCCCATCCGGGCCAAGGGGCGGGACACCTTCCTCCCCTTGGGGCCCTTCCTCGTGGTGGAGGAGGTGGAAGACCCCCAGAACCTTTGGCTTCGGGCCTACGTGAACGGGGAGCTCAGGCAGGAGGGGCACACCTCGAGGATGCTCTACTCCGTGGCGGAGCTTCTGGAGTTCGTCTCCGAGTTCATGACCCTGGAGCCCTACGATGTCCTCCTCACCGGCACCCCTAAGGGGATAAGCCAGGTCCACCCCGGGGACGTGATGCGTTTGGAGATAGAGGGCCTTGGGGCCTTGGAGAACCCCATAGAGGAGGAGGCATGAGGTACGCGGACCAGGTGGCCGGAATCCCGTGGGAAACCATTGAGGAGGTGCGCCGGCGCCTCAAGGAGAGGCCCGCCCTCCACTTCATCGCCGGGGAGTTCGTCCCCTCGGAAAGCGGGGAGACCTTCCCCTCCTTGGACCCCGCCACGAACGAGGTCCTGGGCGTGGCGGCAAGGGGCGGGGAGAGGGAGGTGGACCGGGCCGCCAGGGCGGCCCACGAGGCCTTCCAAAGGTGGAGCCGCACCCAGGCCAAGGAGAGGAAGCGCTACCTCTTTAGGATCGCCGAGCTCATAGAGAAGCACGCCGACGAGCTCGCCGTGATGGAGTGCCTGGACGCGGGGCAGGTCCTGAGGATCGTCCGGGCCCAGGTGGCCCGGGCGGCGGAGAACTTCGCCTTCTACGCCGAGTACGCCGAGCACGCCATGGAGGACCGCACCTTCCCCGTGGACCGGGACTGGCTCTACTACGCCGTGCGGGTCCCCGCGGGCCCCGTGGGCATCATCACCCCCTGGAACGCCCCCCTGATGCTCTCCACCTGGCGCATCGCCCCGGCTTTGGCCTTCGGGAACACCGTGGTCCTGAAGCCCGCGGAGTGGAGCCCCTTCACCGCCACGAAGCTCGCGGAGATCCTAAGGGAGGCGGACCTCCCCCCAGGGGTCTTCAACCTGGTCCAGGGCTATGGCGAGGAGGCGGGGGCGGCCCTGGTGGCCCACCCCCTGGTTCCCCTCCTCACCCTCACCGGGGAGACGGAAACCGGGAAGATCGTGATGCGAAACGCCGCGGCCCACCTCAAGCGCCTCTCCCCGGAGCTCGGCGGCAAAAGCCCCGCCCTGGTCTTCGGCGACGCCGACCTGGAAAGGGCCTTGGACGCCGTGGTCTTCCAGATCTTCTCCTTCAACGGGGAGAGGTGCACGGCGAGCTCCAGGCTCCTCGTGGAGGAGGGGATCTTTGAGGACTTCGTGGGGAAGGTGGCGGAACGGGCCAGGGCCATCCGGGTGGGCCACCCCCTGGACCCCGAGACCGAGGTGGGGCCCTTGATCCACCCCGAGCACCTGGAGCGGGTCCTGGGCTATATAGAGGCGGGGAAGCGGGAGGGGGCGAGGCTTCTTGTGGGCGGGGAGAGGGCCAGGGCCTCCTTCCGGGGGGAGGACCTCTCCCGGGGGAACTACCTCCTCCCCACGGTCTTCGTGGGGGAGAACCACATGAAAATCGCCCAGGAGGAGATCTTCGGGCCCGTCCTCGTGGCCATCCCCTTCAAGGACGAGGAGGAGGCCCTAAGGAAGGCGAACGACACCAAGTACGGCCTCGCCGCCTACGTTTTCACCCGGGACCTGGAAAGGGCCCATAGGCTCGCCCTGGAACTGGAGGCCGGGATGGTCTACCTGAACAGCCACAACGTCCGCCACCTGCCCACGCCCTTCGGCGGGGTGAAGCAAAGCGGGGACCGGAGGGAGGGCGGCACCTACGCCCTGGACTTCTACACCGACCTCAAGACGGTGGCCCTTCCCCTCAGGCCCCCCCACGTGCCCAAGTTCGGGAAGGAAGGGAGGTAGCCCATGGCAAGGACCGGAGCGGAGTACCTCGAGGCCCTAAGGACCAGGCCCCCCAACCTCTGGTACAAGGGGGAGAAGGTGCTGGACCCCACCACCCACCCGGTTTTTCGGGGGATCACCCGCACCATGGCCGCCCTCTACGACCTGCAGCACGACCCCCGCTACCGGGAGGTCCTCACCTACGAGGAGGACGGGAAGCGCCACGGGACGAGCTTCCTCATCCCCAAGACCAAGGAGGACCTCAAGCGGCGGGGTCGGGCCTACAAGCTCTGGGCCGACCAGCACCTGGGGATGATGGGGCGGAGCCCCGACTACCTGAACGCCGTGGTCATGGCCTACGCGGCGAGCGCCGACTACTTCGGGGAGTTCGCCGAGAACGTCCGCAACTACTACCGCTACCTCCGGGACCACGACCTCGCCACCACCCACGCCCTCACCAACCCCCAGGTGAACCGGGCGAAGCCCCCTTCCGCCCAGCCCGATCCCTACATCCCCGTGGGGGTGGTGAAGCAGACGGAGAAGGGGATCGTGGTCCGGGGGGCCCGGATGACGGCCACCTTCCCCCTGGCGGACGAGGTCCTCATCTTCCCCTCCACCCTCCTCAAGGAGGGGCCGGGAAGCGAGAAGTACGCCATCGCCTTCGCCCTTCCCACCTCCACCCCGGGCCTCCACTTCGTCTGCCGCGAGGGCCTCGCCGGGGGGGAGAGCCCCTTTGACTACCCCCTCTCCAGCCGCCTGGAGGAGATGGACTGCCTGGTGGTCTTTGACGACGTCCTGGTCCCCTGGGAAAGGGTCTTCATCCTGGGGAACGTGGAGCTTTGCAACAACGCCTACGCCGCCACGGGGGCCCTCCACCACATGGCCCACCAGGTGGTGGTCCTGAAAACCGCGAAGACCGAGGCCTTCTTGGGGGTGGCCGCCCTCATGGCCGAGGGCATCGGGGCGGACGCCTACGGGCACGTCCAGGAGAAGATCGCCGAGATCATCGTCTACCTCGAGGCCATGCGCGCCTTCTGGACGAGGGCCGAGGAGGAGGCCAAGGAAAACGCCTACGGGCTCCTCTGCCCGGACCGGGGCGCCTTGGACGGGGCGAGAAACCTCTACCCGAGGCTTTACCCGAGGATCCGGGAGATCATTGAGCAGATCGGGGCCTCCGGCCTCATCACCCTCCCCTCGGAGCGGGACTTCAGGGGGCCCCTGGCGCCCCTTCTGGAGAAGTACCTGCAAGGGGCGGCCCTCGAGGCCAAGGAGCGGGTGGCCCTCTTCCGCTTGGCCTGGGACATGACCCTCTCCGGCTTCGGGGCGAGGCAGGAGCTCTACGAGCGCTTCTTCTTCGGCGACCCCGTGCGCATGTACCAGACCCTCTACAACGTCTACGACAAGGAGCCCTACAAGGAGCGGATCCGCGCTTTCCTCAAGGAGAGCCTCAAGGTCTTTGAGGAGGTCCGGGCGTGAGGGAGGCCTTCAAGGAGGCCCTCGCCCGCTTCGCAAGTGGGGTGGCGGTGGTGGCGGCGCGGCTTGGGGAGGAGGAGAGGGGCATGACCGCCACGGCCTTCATGTCCTTGAGCCTCGAGCCCCCCCTCGTGGCCCTGGCGGTGAGCGAAAGGGCCAGGCTCCTTCCCGTCCTCGAGGGGGCGGGGGCCTTTACCGTAAGCCTCCTCCGCGAGGGGCAGGAGGCGGTCTCCGAGCACTTCGCGGGAAGGCCCAGGGAGGGGGTTGCCCTGGAGGGGGGCCGGGTGAAGGGGGCCCTCGCCGTCCTCGCCTGCCGCCTCCACGCCCTCTACCCCGGGGGGGACCACCGGATCGTGGTGGGCCTGGTGGAGGGGGTGGAGCTCGGGGAGGTGGGGCCTCCTTTGGTCTACTTCCAAAGGGGCTACAGGAGGTTGGTATGGCCATCGTGAGGGTGGGGTTTCTGGAGCTTTGGGTGCGGGACCTAGAGCGGAGCCTAGAGTTCTACCAGGGGCTTTTGGGCCTCCGCCTGGAAGGGCGGGAGGGGAAGGCGGCCTACCTCCGGGGCTACGAGGAGCTGGAGTGGAGCCTCAAGCTCACCGAAGCCCCCTTCCCCGCGGTCCGCGCCCTGGGCTTCAAGGTGGACTCGGAGGAGGGGGTGAAGGCCCTCCAGGACCTCGCCGCCAAGGAGGGCTGGCCCCACCGCCTCGAGGCCGACTGGGGGAGGCCCGAGGTCCTAAAGGTCCAGGACCCCCTCGGCTACCCCCTGGCCTTCTACTTCAAGGCGGAGAAGCTCCCCCGGGTCCTCCAGCGCTACCACGAGCACCGGGGCCCGGGCCTCCTCCGCCTGGACCACCTGAACCTCTTCTCCCCCGAGGTGGGCGAGGCCACGCGGTTCTACCAGGAGGTCTTCGGCTTCCGCCTCACCGAGTACACGGAGGACGAGGAGGGGAGGCTTTGGGCAAGCTGGCTCCACCGCAAGGGAAACGTCCACGACATCGCCTTCACCAACGGCGAGGGCCCGAGGCTCCACCACTTCGCCTACTGGCTCCCTGACCCCCTCGCGGTGCTGAAGGCGGCGGACATCCTCGCCGGGGCCATGCGCACGGACCAGATTGAGCGGGGCCCCGGGCGGCACGGGATCTCCAACGCCATGTTCCTCTACCTCAGGGACCCCGACGGGCACCGGGTGGAGCTCTACACCTCGGATTACCTCACCGTGGACCCGGACCACCCCCCGGTGCGGTGGAGCCTGGACGACCCAAGGCGCCAGACCCTCTGGGGGCACCGCACCCCCAAGAGCTGGTTCCTGGAGGGAAGCGCCCTTTTAGACCTCGAGGGCCGCGCGGTGCCCACCCGGGCCTCGAGGCTCCAAGGCCTCCCCCAGCACGTGATCTGAGGCGGGAGGCCGGGCGCCTAGCCCGCCCCTTGACGGGACAAAGGTCTCTACCTAGACTGGGAGGCGTACCGAACGGCCGTTAGTTAGCCCCAAACCGGGACGCACCGGAGGGAAAAAGAAGGAGGTCAAGATGAAGCGGTGGTTAGCTGTAGCGGCGTTTTCGGCCTTGGCGGCCCTGGCCCAGGGGGCCCTGAAGGTGGGCGTGGTGGTCTCGGCCACGGGACCCGCCGCCTCCTTGGGCATCCCCGAGCGGAACACCTTCCTCCTCCTCCAGGACCTGGTAAACCGCCAGGGGGGCGTGGCGGGAAGGAAGGTGGAGTTCGTCATCCTGGACGATGCCTCGGACACCACCCAGGCGGTGCGCAACACCCGGAGGCTCGTGGAGGAGGGGGTGGTGGCCGTGGTGGGGAGCACCACCACCCCGGCCTCCCTGGGGATGATCCCCGCGGTGGCCGAGGCCAAGGTGCCCATGATCTCCTTGGCCGCCAGCAAGGACATCATCTACCCCGTGGACGCCCAGCGCTACTGGGTCTTCAAGACGCCCCAGACCGAGGAGCTCATGGCCCGGGCCATCGTGGCCGACATGGTGGCCCGCGGGGTGAAGACCGTGGGCTACATCGGCTTCAACGACGCCTACGGCGAGGGCTGGGCCCGCTTCTTTGAGGCCGAGGCCAAGGCCAAGGGCCTCCAGGTGGTGGCCTCCGAGCGCTACAACCGCACGGACACCAGCGTCACGGGCCAGGTCCTGAGGCTCCTCGCCCGCAGGCCAGAGGCCGTCCTCATCGGGGCGAGCGGCACCCCGGCGGTCCTTCCCCAGCGCACCCTGAAGGAGCGGGGCTACCCTGGCCTCATCTACCAGACCCACGGCGTGGCCAACCCCGACTTCCTCCGGGTGGGGGGCAAGGACGTGGAGGGCACCCTCCTCCCCGCCGGGCCCATCCTGGTGGCGGAGCAGCTTCCCAGCACCTTCCCCTCCAAGCGGGTGGCCCTGGACTACATCCAGCGGTACGAGGCCAGGTACGGCATCGGGAGCTACTCCACCTTCGGGGCCCACGCCTGGGACGCCTGGCTCATCCTGAAGCCCGCCCTGGAGCGGGCCCTCAAGAAGGCGGACCCCGAGAAGGACCTCGCCGCCTTCCGCGCCGCCCTCCGGGACGAGATTGAGGCCACCAAGGGCCTGGTGGCCACCCACGGGGTCTTCACCTTCACCAAGGAGGACCACCTGGGCCTCCGCTTTGAGGACGCCGCGGTGATGGTCCAGGTGGAAGGGGGCCGCTGGAAGCTCATCCGCACCTTCCGCTAGGCCATGGACGCCACCATCCTCGGCTTCCTCCTCCTAGACGGCCTGCAGAACGGGGTGATCTACGGCCTCCTGGCCCTGGCCATGGTCCTGGTCTTCGCCGTGACCCGGGTGATCCTGGTGCCCATCGGGGAGCTCATGATGTTCGCCCCCCTCTCCCTGGTCTGGCTCCAGTCGGGGAAGCTCCCCGGCACCCTGTGGCTCGCCCTCGCCTTGGGGGCCCTATGGGCCCTCTTGGAGCGGGGAAGAGGCCGGGGGATTCCCCTTGCGGGAGGGGCGGGGCTTCTTCTCCTCTTCCTCCTCGCCCGGGGGGTGGCGCCTCTCGCCTACCTGGCGGCCCTCCTCCTCGTGGTCTACCTGGCGGTTTCCACCTACCGGGTCTTCTTCCAGCCCATGCGGGCTGCTTCCCCGGAAGGGGAACACCGAGGGGCCACGGTCCTGGCCCTCCTCATCATGGCCGTGGGGCTCCACGTGGCCTACCAGGGCCTGGGCCTCGTCTTCTTCGGCCCCGAACAGTTCCGCCCCGACCCCCTGCTCCAGGGGGAGGTGGTGGCGGGCCTCACCTGGCAGGGCGTCTTGGTCCTGGCCTTCGCCCTCTTGAGCGCGGCGGCCCTCTACCTCTTCTTCCGCCGCTCCCTCTTCGGCAAGGCCCTCTTGGCATCGGCGGAGAACCGGCTTGGGGCGAGGCTTTGCGGGATCCGCCCGGAGGAGGCGGGGATGGTGGCCTTCGCCATCGCGGGCCTCATGGCGGGCCTCTCGGGGCTCCTCCTCGCCCCCCTCATCAACGCCGCCTACTTCATGGGCTTCATGCTGGGCCTGAAGGGGTTCGTGGCGGCGATCCTGGGGGGGCTCGTGAGCTATCTCGTGGCCTTTTTGGGGGCGATCCTGGTGGGGCTTTTTGAGAGCTTCACCAGCTTCTACGCCAGCGCCTACAAGGAGGCCCTGGTCTTCCTCCTCCTGGTGCCGGCCCTCTTCTACCAGAGCCTCCGGGCGAAGGGGGTGGAGGAGTGAGGCGGTACCTCTGGTTTGCCCTGCTCCTCCTTCCCTTCTTCCTCTCCCCCTTTCCCTTTTACCTCACCCTCTTGAACTTCTTCGCCATCGCCGCCCTGGTGGCCCTCTCGCTCTACGTCCTCACGGGGCTTGGCGGGATGACGAGCTTCGCCCAGGCGGCCTTCATGGGGGTGGCGGCCTACGCCACCGCCCTCCTCACCACGCGGGCGGGCCTTTCCCCCTGGGCGGGCCTCCTCCTTGGGCTTGGCCTCACCCTGGCCTTCGCCCTGGTGCTGGGCCTCCTCACCGTGCGGCTCAAAGGGCACTTTCTCCCCCTCTCCACCATCGCCTGGCAGGTGGCCCTCTACATCCTCGCCGGGAACCTGGTGGGGCTCACCGGGGGGCACACGGGGCTCACCGACCTCCCGGCCCTAAGCCTTTTCGGTCTCTCCCTGGACACCCCCTTCCGCTACGCTTTCCTAAGCCTCTTCCTCCTCGCCCTCCTGGTCCTCGCCCTCCACAACCTCCGGGAAAGCCGCCTGGGCCGGGCCCTTCTCGCCCTCCGGGGGGACGCCCTCACCGCGGCGAGCTTCGGGGTGGACCCGGCGGCCCTCCGCCTCAAGGCCTTCCTCCTCGCGGGGGGGATCGCGGGGCTTGCGGGCTTCCTCTACGCCCACTTCCTCCGCTTCGTGAACCCCACCCCCTTCTCCCTGGAGGCCTCCATCAAGTACCTGGTGATGGCGGTGGCGGGCGGGGTAGGGACGATCCCCGGAGTGCTCCTCGGGGCCGCCCTCTTCACGGGCCTCGAGGACTGGCTCAAGGACCTCCTCCCCCTTCTCCTCGGCCGCCAGGGGAACTACGAGACCATCGCCTACGGCCTTGTCCTCGCGGGGATCCTCCTCTTCGCCCCCCAGGGCCTCTGGCCCCTCTTGGCGGGGAGGCGCGCCTTTGGGCGGCAGGCCCTCCCCGGGGCCCAACCCCTTCCCCAAAGGCCCCCTTCGGGCCAGCGGGGGGAGGTGGTCTTGGAGGCCAGGGGCCTCAGGAAGGCCTTCGGGGGGCTTCTCGCCGTGAACGGCGTGTCCTTCGCCCTAAGGCGCGGGGAGATCCTCGCCCTCATCGGCCCCAACGGGGCGGGGAAGAGCACCACCTTCAACCTCCTCACCGGGGCCCTTTCCCCGGACGGGGGGCAGGTCTTCCTCTACGGCAAGGAGATCACGGGGCTTCCCCCCTACCGCGTCCACCCTTTGGGCCTGGGCCGCACCTTCCAGCATCCCCACGTCTTCCCCGAGATGACGGTCCTTGAGAACGCGGCCCTGGCCACCTACGCCAGGACCCGGGCGGGGTTTTTGCGGGTTCTCTTGGGCCTCCACCGGCGGGAGGAGGCGCGGGCCCTTTCCACCGCCTACGAGGCCCTGAGGCGGGTGGGCCTGGGGGACCTGGCCCTGGAGCGGGCGGACCGGCTCACGGCGGGGCAGCAGCGCCTTTTGGAGATCGCCCGCCTCCTCGCCTCGGGGGCGGAGGTCCTCCTCCTGGACGAGCCGGGGGCGGGGCTTAGGGCCGGGGAGAAGCGGGAGCTCGCCAGGCTTCTTTTGGCCCTCGCCCGGGAAGGGTACAGCGTCCTCCTGGTGGACCACGACATGGACCTCATTATGGGGCTCGCCGACCGGGTGGTGGTGATGAACTACGGGGAGAAGATCGCCGAGGGGACGCCCGAGGAGGTGCAGAAGAACCCCCTGGTGCGGGCGGCCTACCTGGGGGAGGTGGAGGCGGCATGAGCCTCTTGGCGGTGCGGGACCTCACGGTGCGCTACGGGGCTTTGGAGGCGGTGCGGGGGGTCTCCTTCGCCCTGGCGGAAGGGGAGGCCCTGGCCCTCATCGGCCCCAACGGGGCGGGGAAGACGAGCGTCCTCCGGGGGCTTCTCGGCCTCGCCCGGGCCGAGGGGGAGGTTCGCCTCCTGGGAGAGCCCCTCCCCCAGAGGACCCCCGAGGCCCTCCTCGCCCGGGGGGTGGTCCTCGTCCCCGAGGGGCGGGCCCTCTTCCCGGGGCTTTCCGTGGAGGACAACCTCCTCCTCGGGGGCTTCGCCCGCTTTAGGAGGGGAGAGGACCTGAGGGCGGACCTCAAGCGGGTCTACGCCCTCTTTCCCCGCCTGGAGGAGAGGCGGCGCCAGGCCGCGGGCACCCTCTCCGGGGGGGAGCAGCAGATGCTGGCCCTGGGCCGGGCCCTCATGGCCCGGCCCCGCCTCCTCCTCCTGGACGAGCCCTCCCTGGGCCTCGCCCCCCTCATCGTCCAGGAGATCTTCCGCACCCTGGCCGCCCTCAAGGGGGAAGGGGTGACCCTCCTCCTCGTGGAGCAGAACGCCAAGATGGCCCTCTCCCTGGCGGACCGGGGGGTGGTGTTGGAGGCGGGGGAGGTGGCCCTTTTGGGGCGGGCCGAGGAGCTTCGGGGGAACCCCCGGGTGGTGGAGGCCTACCTGGGGGCGGCGCGGGAGGTGGAGGGGGGATGAGGGACCCCTTCATGGAGGCCCTGGGCCTGGAGGTCCTCCGCCTCGCCCCGGGGGAGGCGGTGGTGGCGGGGGAGGTGAGGGCGGACCACCTGAACCTCCACGGCACCGCCCACGGGGGCTTTCTCTACGCCCTGGCGGACAGCGCCTTCGCCCTCGCCAGCAACTCCCGCGGCCCCGCGGTGGCCCTCTCCTGCCGCATGGACTACTTCCGGCCCCTCGCCCTGGGGGCGAGGGTGGAGGCGAGGGCAGTAGAGGTGAACCTCTCCCGGCGCACGGCCACCTACCGGGTGGAGGTGGTCTCCGAAGGCAAGCTCGTGGCCCTCTTCACGGGAACGGTCTTTCGCTTAGGAGGAGATGGGGACGATGTACCAGCCGGAACTGGAAACCCTGCCCAGGGAGAAGCTTAGGGCGCTTCAGGAAGAACGGCTTAGGCGGGTGGTGGCCTACGTCTACGAGCGGGTTCCCTTTTACAGGAAGCTCCTGGACGAGGCCGGGGTGGACCCCAAGAGGTTTAGGGGCCTTCAGGACCTCCCCAAGATTCCCTTCACCAAGAAGACGGACCTCCGCGACCACTACCCCTTCGGCCTCTTCGCCGTGCCCCGGGAGGAGGTGGCGAGGATCCACGCCTCTAGCGGCACCACCGGCAAGCCCACCGTGGTGGGCTACACCAAGGCCGACCTCGAGGTCTTCGCCGAGGTGGTGGCCCGCTCCTTGGCCGCGGCCGGGGCAAGGCCCGGGATGATGCTCCACAACGCCTACGGCTACGGCCTCTTCACCGGGGGGCTTGGGCTCCACGGCGGGGCGGAGGCCCTGGGGATGACGGTGGTGCCGGTCTCCGGGGGGATGACGGAAAGGCAGGTCATGCTCATCCAGGACTTCCGTCCCGAGGTGATCTCCTGCACCCCCTCCTACGCCCAGACCCTGGCGGAGGAGTTCAGAAGGCGGGGGGTCCTCCCCGAGGAGCTCTCCCTGGAGTACGCCGTCCTGGGCGCCGAGCCCTGGACCGAGGCCATCAGGAAAGAGGTGGACGAGGGGCTTGGGGTAAGGAGCACCAACATCTACGGCCTTTCCGAGATCATCGGCCCCGGGGTTGCCAACGAGTGCGTGGAGGAGCGAAAGGGGAGCCACATCTGGGAGGACCACTTCCTCCCCGAGGTGGTGGACCCCAATACCGGGGAGCCCCTCCCCGAGGGGAAGGTGGGGGTCTTGGTCTTCACCACCCTCACCAAGGAGGCCATGCCCCTCCTCCGCTACTGGACCGGGGACCTCACCTTCCTCACCTACGAGGCCTGCGCCTGCGGCCGCACCCACGTGCGCATGGGACCCATCCTGGGGCGCACCGACGACATGCTCATCATCCGGGGCGTGAACGTCTACCCCACCCAGGTGGAGGCGGTGCTCTTGGAGGTCCCTGAGGTGGTGCCCCACTACCA
This sequence comes from Thermus sp., assembly GCF_056332225.1. NCBI lineage: Bacteria > Thermotogati > Deinococcota > Deinococci > Thermales > Thermaceae > Thermus > Thermus sp. The sequence continues at coordinate 13,464 of NZ_JBWGQW010000033.1, forward strand.
GATCGTGGTGCGGCGGGAGGGCACCCTGGACGAGGCCGAGCTCAAGGTGGAGGTCTCCGAGGCCTTCTTCCGGGAGATCGGCCAGGAGGTCCTCTCCGACGAGGTGGTGGAGGCGGACCATCGGCTCCACGCCCTAAGGGAGCGGATCGCCCGCAAGATCAAGGACAACATCGGCGTCACCATGAGGGTCACCCTCCTTCCCCCGGGCCAGGCCCCAAGGAGCGAGGGGGGGAAGCTCAGGCGGGTCCTGGACCTGAGGAAGTAGCCATGCGCCCCATCCCCGAGGGCTACGAGGCGGTCTTTGAGACCGTGGTCACCCCCGAGATGACCGTGGACTTTGAGGAGCTTGGGCCGGTCCACCCCGTCTACGCCACCTACTGGATGGTGAAGCACATGGAGCTCGCCGGGCGCAAGATCATCCTCCCCTTCCTGGAGGAGGGGGAGGAGGGGATCGGGAGCTACGTGGAGGCCCGGCACCTGGCCTCCGCCCTCCCGGGGATGCGGGTGAGGATCGTGGCCCGCCACGAGAGGACCGAGGGGAACCGGGTCTACGCGCGGGTGGAGGCCTACAACGAGCTCGGGGACCTCATCGGGGTGGGGCGCACGGAGCAGGTGATCCTCCCCAAGGCCAAGGTGGAGGCCCTCTTCCGGAGGCTCAAGGAGCGCTGGGAGGCGGAGCGGTCCCCCCCCTAGCCCGAGGGGGCGGGGAGGACCCCCGCCTGGGCCCCTAGCCTTGCCCGCCCTTTCGCGCCACCAGGGTGAGGAGGGTGTAGGTGGCCACGGCCTTGCCCTCCTGGTTCGCCACCTCCACCGCCCACTCCACCACCCCCGTCTTCTCGTCCCGGGGGCGCTTGCGCTTCACCGTGAGGCGGGCCTGGAGGGTGTCCCCCGCGGCCACGGGCTCGAGGAAGCGCAGCCCCTCGAGGCCGTAGTTGGCGAGCACGGGGCCTGGAGCCGGGTCCACGAAAAGCCCCGCCGCCGCGGAGAGGACGAAATAGCCGTGGGCCACCCGCTTGCCGAAGAGGCTCTCCCTAGCGGCGAGCTCGTCGGTGTGGGCGTAGAAGTGGTCCCAGGAGAGGGCGGAGAAGAGGGCGATGTCCGCCTCGGTGACGGTGCGGCGGTGGGTGGTGAGGGTCTCGCCCACCTCGAGGTCCTCGTAGTGTTTGCGGAAAGGGTGGACCCCCGCGGGCTTCTCCGCCCCCTTGGCGTGCTCCCCGGTGAGGGCGGAAAGGAGCCCGGGGTCGGCCTGGAGGGCCACCCGCCCGAGGTGGCGCTTAAGGGAGAGGAGGCCGCCCAGCTCCTCTCCGCCCCCCGCCCGCCCCGGCCCCCCGTGGAGGAGGCGGGGAAGGGGGGAGCCGTGCCCCGTGGAGGAGGCCGCGGTGCGGGCGTTCAGGATGTGAAGCCGCCCCACGTAAGGAGCGAGGGCCCAAAGGTAAAAGCGCGCCTCCTCGGGGTCGGAGGTGGCGAGGGTGGCCACGAGGCTTCCCCCGCCCAAGGCGGCGAGCCGCGCCGCCTCCTCCCGGCTCCCGTAAGGGAAGAAGGTGGCCACGGGGCCGAAGGGCTCCACCTGGTGCAGGGCCTCGGGCCAGGGGTCCTCGGCGAGGAGGAGGGTGGGGGGGAAGAAGGCCCCATCCCGCCTCCCCGGGTGCTGCCAGTAGACCCGGGCCCCCGCCTCCAGGAGGGCCGCCACCGCCTTTTCCACCTCCGCCTTCTGCTCCAGGGAGGCCAAGGGCCCGAGGTCCACCCCCTCCTCCCTGGGGTCGCCGGGCCTCAGGGCCTCCAGGCGCTCTTGGGTGGCCTCTAGGAGGGCCTCGAGGCGGTCCTTGGGCGCCAGGACCCGGCGGATGGCGGTGCACCGCTGCCCCGTCTTGATGGCGAGCTCCTGGGCGATCTCCTGGGCGAGGCGCGAAAGCTCCTCCTCCGTGGCCTCCTCCCCTAGAAGGGCGGGGTTTAGGGAGTCGGCCTCGGCGTTGAAGAGGGCTCCCCGCTCCAGGAAGGCCGGGTGGCGGCGGAGCCGGTCGGCGGTGGCCTTGGAGCCGGTGAAATAGACGCTGTCCCGGTGGTCCAGGGCCTCCAGGAGGTCCCCCACGCCCCCCACGAGGAGCTGGAGGCTCCCCTCCGGGAGGAGACCCGACTCCAGCATCATGCGCGCCAGGGCCTCGGCCACGTGGGCCGTGGGGGTGGCGGGCTTGGCCAGGGTGGGGACCCCGGCCAGGAAGGCCGGGGCGAACTTTTCCAAAAGCCCCCAGACGGGGAAGTTGAAGGCGTTGATCTGGACGGTGATCCCTCCCTTGGGGGCGAGGACGTGCCTCCCCTGGAAGGAGAGGTCCTTGGAGAGGGGGAGGAAGTCGTCCTCGGGGAGGAGGTTCCCCTCGGGGAGGTTGCGGGCCAGGGAGCTGTAGGTGTAGAGGACCCCGATTCCCCCGTCCACGTCGTACCAGGCGTCCCGCCTTGTGCCCCCCGTGGTGGCGTAGAGGCGGTAGAGGGCCTCCTTCCGCTCGGAGAGGTACTGGGCCAGGGCCCTAAGCCGCCTTCCCCGCTCCTGGAAGCCCAGGGCCAAAAGGGCCTTCCCGCCCACCTCCCGGCCCCAGGCCACGGCCTCCTCCACGGGGAGGCCCTCCGCCGTCACCCGGGCGAGGACCTCCCCCGTGCTCGCGTCCCGCACCGGGACGCCTTCTCCCCGGCCTTCCCGCCACTCGCCCAAAAGGTAGCTTCGGAGCTTCATCGCGCGTCCTCTCCC
>NZ_JBWGQW010000034.1:0-4212 GCF_056332225.1 Thermus sp.
TCCTGGCCCCTCGCCGCTTCCCTCAGCTTTTCCAACCCGACCCTTACGCTTTCCCCGTCCCGCCTCGCCTTGAACTCGGCGAGCTCCCGCTTGCGCCTTTCGTGGAGCTCGGGGTCAATCCGCTGCACGGGGACGGGCTCGTTCAGGGGGCTATTGGGGTCAAAGAAGCGGTTCACCCCCACGATGACCCTCTTGCCCTCCTCCACCTCCTTCTGGAACTGCCAGGCGGACTCCTCGAGGGCCCTCTGGAAGTAGCCCGCCTCCACGGCGGCCACCGCGCCCCCCAGGGCGTCAATCTCCCGGAGGATTCTTTCCGCCTCCTGTTCCAGCTTGTCCGTGAGGTGCTCCACGTAGAAGCTTCCCCCCAAGGGGTCTATGGCCCGGGTGACCCCGCTCTCGTAGGCCAGGATCTGCTGGGTCCTTAGGGCGAGGAGGGCGCTCTTTTCCGTGGGCAGGCCCAGGGCCTCATCGTAGGCGTTGGTGTGGAGGCTCTGCGTCCCCCCGAGGACCGCCGCCAGGGCCTGGTAGGCGGTGCGCACCACGTTGTTCAGGGGCTCCTGGGCCGTGAGGGTGGAGCCCCCGGTCTGGGTGTGGAAGCGGAGCATCCAGCTTTTCGGGTCCTTGGCCCCGAACTCCTCCCGCATGATCCGGGCCCAAAGGCGCCTTGCCGCCCGGAACTTGGCGGCCTCCTCAAAGATGTCCCCGTGGGCGGCGAAGAAGAAGGAAAGCCTCGGGGCGAAGCGGTCCACGTCCAGGCCCCGCTCCAAAGCCGCCCGCACGTAGGCCTTGGCGTCCGCCAGGGTGAAGGCGATCTCCTGGGCGGCGGTGGACCCGGCCTCCCGGATGTGGTAGCCGGAGATGCTGATGGTGTTCCACCTGGGGACGCGCTCGGCGCAGAAGGCGAAGATGTCGGTCACGAGGCGCATGGAGGGCCCGGGGGGGTAGATGTAGGTGCCGCGGGCGAAGTACTCCTTGAGGATGTCGTTTTGCACCGTGCCCGAGACCTTGTCCCAGGGGACCCCCTGTTCTTCGGCCACCAGGAGGTAGAGGGCGAGGAGCATCATGGCCGGGGCGTTGATGGTCATGCTGGTGGAGACCCGGTCCAGGGGGATACCCTCAAAGAGCCTCCGCATGTCCTCCAGGGTGGCGATGGACACCCCCACCCGCCCCACCTCCCCCACGCTCATGGGGTGGTCGGGGTCCAGGCCGAGTTGGGTGGGGAGGTCAAAGGCCACGCTTAAGCCGGTCTGGCCCTGGGAGAGGAGGTAGCGGTAGCGGGCGTTGGACTCCTCGGCGGTGGAGAAGCCCGCGTACTGGCGCATGGTCCAGGGCCTTTCCAGGTACATCCTCGGGTAGATGCCGCGGGTGAAGGGGTACTCCCCGGGCCGGCCGAGCTTCTCCCGGTACCCCTCGGGGAGGGACTCAAAGAGGCCTTCCATGCCTTAGTTTTACCGGAAAAGCCGGAGGAGCAAGAGAAAGGCGAAGAGGGTCCCCAGGAGGAGAAAAAGGGGAGGGAGGAGGAGGCTGTAGGCGGCCAGGACCAGGGCCAGGAAGTCCTTCCAGTCAGGCTTGGGCTCCTCCTTCACGCTCCCCAGGATAGGCCATCTTCCTTCCCAGGGCAATGCTTCCCGCTTCCCCTCTTTCTAGCCCTTTTGATAGCATTGGCCCATGGCCCTCTCCAAAAACGCCCGGAAGGTGCTCAAGGTCATGGCCCGCCGGGGGGCCCCGGAGGTCCTCTTCGCCCTGGGCCGGGGGCCCTCCCGCTTTTCCGACCTCCAGGCCGTTCTGCTCCTCTCCCCCCGCACCCTGGCGGAGAGGCTTAGGGAGTTTCACGCCTTGGGCTTCGTGGAGCGGCGGGCCTTCCCGGAGGTGCCGCCTCGGGTAGAATACACCTTGACGGCTAAGGGGAAGCGGGTCTTGGAGTTTTTTCGGGATTTGGAGGCGATATTGGACGCACAGGAGGTAAAGCGGTGAAAGCGCGCGCCATCGTGGTGACCTCGGGCAAAGGGGGGGTGGGCAAGACCACCACCACCGCCAACCTGGGGGCGGCCCTGGCCAAGCTTGGGGAGAAGGTGGCGGTGATAGACGTGGACGTGGGCCTCCGCAACCTGGACGTGGTCATGGGTCTCGAGGGCCGGGTGGTCTTTGACCTTATTGACGTCCTGGAGGGGAAGGCCAAGCCCCGCCAGGCCCTCATCCGGGACAAGCGGGTGGAAAATCTCTACCTCCTTCCCGCCTCCCAGACCAAGGACAAGGAGGCCCTGGACCCGGAGCGTTTCCGAAAGCTCGTCCAACACCTTCTCGCGGAGGAGGGGTTTGACCGGGTGCTCATAGACTCCCCGGCAGGGATTGAGAAGGGCTTCCAGACGGCGGCCACCCCGGCGGAAGGGGCCTTGGTGGTGGTGAACCCGGAGGTCTCCAGCGTAAGGGACGCCGACCGGATCATCGGCCTTTTGGAGGCCCGGGAGATCCGGGAGAACCTCCTCGTCATCAACCGCCTGCGGCCCAGGATGGTGGCCCGGGGGGACATGCTCTCGGTGGAGGACGTGGTGGAGATCCTGGGCCTCAAGCCCATCGGCGTCATCCCCGAGGACGAGCAGGTCCTCATCTCCACCAACCAGGGGGAGCTCTTGGTGCTCAAGGGGGGTGGCCCTGCCGCCCAGGCCTTCATGGACACCGCCCGGCGCCTCCGCGGGGAGGAGGTGCCCTTCCGGAACCTGGAAGATGCCCAGGGCTTCCTGGGGGTGTTGAAGAGGCTTTTCGGAGGCCACTGATGTGGGGGCGCGAGAAGAGCAAGGAAAAGGCCAAGGAGCGCTTGAAACTCGTTTTGGCCTACGACCGGGCCAGGCTCTCCCCGGGCCTGGTGGAAAACCTCAAGAAGGACCTCCTGGAGGTCTTGCGCCGCTACTTCCCCGCCCAGGAGGAAGGGCTTTCCGTGGCCTTGGAAGAGCGGGGGGAGAAGATGGTCTTGATGGCCGACATCCCCCTCAAGTGAGGAACGGTGACCCTGCGGCGGCCTAACCTCTTCGCCTACGACTGGGGCCTGGTCCTCCTGGCCCTGACCCTTTCGGTCCTGGGGCTTTTCAACCTCCGTAGCGCCGCCCCCGACCCCGCCCTTGTGCTCCGTCAGCTCTTCGCCTTCCTCCTCGGCCTCGGGCTTGCCGTGGCGGTGCAGTTCCTCTCCCGCCGCACGGTCTTCGCCCTGGCCTACCCCCTCTACGCCCTCTCCCTGGTCCTCCTCTTTCTGGTCCTCGTGGTGGGGCGGGAGGTGAACGGCGCCCGGGCCTGGTTCGTGCTTGGGCCCCTGCAGTTCCAGCCCCTGGAGGTGGCCAAGCTGGGCCTCGTGCTGGCCCTGGCCCGCCTTTTGGAGGACCGCCCTGTCCTTCGGGTCTGGGACTACCTCCTCCCTGGTCTACTCACCCTGCCCGTGGTGGCCCTGCTCCTGCTCCAGCCCGACCTGGGAGGGACCCTGGTGGTGCTCTTCGGGGCCTTGGCCGTCCTCTGGGTGCGGGGCCTTCCCCTTCGGCACCTCTTGGTGGGCGCCTTGGCCCTGGCCTTCCTCCTGCCTACCGTGGTCTGGCCGAGCCTCAAGCCCTACCAGCGGGAGCGGGTGCTCATCGTCTTGGACCCTTACCGGGACCCCCTGGGCCAGGGCTTCCAGGTCATCCAGTCCACCATCGCCATCGGCTCGGGAGGGCTCTTGGGCAAAGGGTACGGCCAGGGCACCCAGACCCAGCTGGGCTTCGTGCCCTTCCGCCACACGGACTTCGTCTTCGCCGTCTGGGCGGAGGAGTGGGGTTTCGTGGGGGCGGCGGCCCTCCTCGGCCTTTACGCCCTCCTCCTCCTGCGCCTCTTCGCCCTGGCGCTAGAGTGTCCCCGCCTGGCCGACCGGCTCTTCCTCGCCGGGGTGGGGGGGATGCTGGGCTTCCAGGTGGTGGTGAACCTGGGGGTGGCCCTGGGGGTGATGCCCGTGACCGGGCTTACCCTGCCCCTCTTTTCCTACGGGGGGTCTAGCCTGGTGGCCACCCTCTTCTCCCTGGGCCTGGTGCTCCTCGTCCACCGGGACCGGGCGGAGCCCTAAATGCCCTGCCCCGGCTTTCGCCAGAGCGGGAGCCCCTGCCCCGTGTTGCGAGACCAAGGCGCGGGCGCTAGGGTCTTGCGTGGGCTCGGAGGGTTGCTAAACTGGGCCCCGTGGCCAGGGACGTCTTGGTG
>NZ_JBWGQW010000034.1:4308-16005 GCF_056332225.1 Thermus sp.
AGACCAAGGCGCGGGCGCTAGGGTCTTGCGTGGGCTCGGAGGGTTGCTAAACTGGGCCCCGTGGCCAGGGACGTCTTGGTGCGCCTTCAGGGGGTGCGGAAGGCCTACGGGGGGGTGGCGGCCTTGGACGGGGTGGACCTCGAGGTCCATAGGGGCGAGTTCTTCAGCCTTCTCGGGCCCTCGGGGTGCGGCAAGACCACCCTCCTTAGGCTCCTCGCCGGGTTTGAGACCCCGGACGCGGGCCGGATAGAGATCGGCGGCAAGGACATGGCCCGGGTTCCCCCCTACGAGCGCCCGGTGAACACGGTCTTCCAAAACTACGCCCTCTTCCCCCACATGACCGTGGAGGCCAACGTGGCCTTCGGGCTCAGGATGAAGGGCCTTCCCCCGGAGGCCATCCGGAAGAAGGTGGCCTGGGCCCTGGAGCTCGTGGACCTCCTGGGCCTGGAGAAGCGCTACCCCAGGGAGCTTTCCGGGGGGCAGAAGCAGCGGGTGGCCCTGGCCCGGGCCCTGGTTTTGGAGCCCCAGGTCCTCCTCCTGGACGAGCCCCTCTCCGCCCTGGACGCCAGGCTCCGCCAGGAGCTTCGGGTAGAGCTCATGCAGCTCCAGAGGAGGCTCGGCACCACCTTCATCTTCGTCACCCACGACCAGGAGGAGGCCTTGGTCATGTCGGACCGCATCGCGGTGATGCGCTCGGGGCGCATCGTGCAGGTGGGCCTTCCCGACGAGGTGTATGAGCGCCCCCAAAACCGCTTCGTGGCCGAGTTTCTGGGCCGCTCCAACTTCCTTCCCGCTAGGCCCCACCCCCTGGGGGCGGAGACCCCTTTGGGGCCCTTGCGCCTTAAAAGCCCCTTGAGGGGAGAGGCCCTTCTGGGGATCCGCCCGGAGAAGATCCGCCTCTACCCCGCGGGGAACGGCCTTCTTGCCCGGGAGAACCTGGTGCGGGCGGTAGTGGAGGAGATCGTCTACACGGGGGCGGAGAACCAGTACTACCTGAGGGCTGGGGAGGTGAGGCTTCTCGCCTACACCCTGAACCAGGACCTCCAGGAGGCGGGGGCCGAGGAGTTCGCCTACGGCGAGGAGGTCCTCTGCTACCTTCCCCCGGAAAACCTGGTGGTGCTCCATGAATGAGGCGGCGACGCCCCTACAGCGGCTTTTCCGGGTCCTGGTCACCGTGGGCCCTGGGGGGCTTTGGCTTCTCCTCTTCGTCCTCCTGCCCACCCTTCTGGTCCTCCTCGCCTCCTTCCTGAGCCGGGGGCCCTACGGGGAGCTCCAGGGGCCCCTCACCCTTAGGAACTACCTGAGGCTTCTGGAACCCGCCTACCTCGAGGCCTTCGCGGAGAGCCTTCTCGTGGGGATCCTGGCCACCCTCTTTTCCGCCCTTCTGGGCTACCCCCTGGCCTTTTACCTCGCCCGCCACCCCAGGCGGGACCTCCTTCTCCTTCTCCTCCTCCTCCCCTTCTTCACCAACTTCCTCATCCGGGTCTACGCCTGGCTGGTCCTCCTCCAGAGGGAGGGGCTGGTGAACGCCCTCCTCCAGGCCTTGGGGCTTGGTCCCCTGGCCCTTTACCCCTCCTTCTTGGCGGTGCTCCTGGCCACGGTCTACACCTTCCTGCCCTTTTTCGTGCTCCCGGTCTACGCCAGCGTGGAGCGCATAGACTGGCAGCTTTTGGAGGCGGCCTACGACCTCGGGGCAAGGCCCGTTAGGGCCTTCCTCCACGCCGTGCTTCCCCAGACCTACCCCGGGCTTTTCGCGGGAAGCGCCCTCGTCTTCATCCCCGCCATGGGGACCTTCGTGGTGGCGGACCTCCTGGGGGCGGGCCGGGTGGTCCTCATCGGCAACCTCATCCAGCAGCAGTTCGGCGTCACCCGGGACTGGGCCTTCGGGGCCGCCTTGAGCGTCTTCCTCATGGCCTTCGTGCTCCTCGCCCTCTACCTCTACGCCCGGATCCAGGGGGAAAGGGGGCTTGACGAGCTGGTATGAGGCGGCTTCTCTCCCTCCACGCCCTTTTGGTCTACCTCTTCCTCTACCTGCCCATCCTGGTCATCGTGGCCCTCTCCTTCAACGAGAGCCGCCGGGGAGTGCGCTTCACCGGATTCACCCTGGACTGGTACCGGGCGCTTTTCCAGGACCCGAGGGTCTTGGAGTACTTCCTGAACACCCTCCTGGTGGCCCTGGTCTCCACCCTGGTCTCCACGGTCCTCGGGACCCTTCTTGCCCTGGGCCTGGTGCGCTACCGCTTTCCCGGAAAGGGCTTCCTCCGCTACCTCCTCTACGTGCCCGTGGTGGTGCCGGACGTGGTCATGGGGGTTTCCCTCCTCCTCCTCTTCGCCTTCTCCCGGGAGCTTTGGGGCTTCCCCCGGCTTTCCCTCCTCACGGTGATCCTCGGGCACATCACCTTCCAGGTGGCCTTCGTGACCCTGGTGGTGCGCTCCAGGCTTCTTCTCTTGGACCCGGGCCTCGAGGAGGCCGCCCGGGACCTGGGGGCGAGGGGCTTCCAGACCTTCCTCCACGTGACCCTCCCCCTGGCCTGGCCGGGGGTGGCGGCGGGGGCCCTCCTCGCCCTCACCCTCTCCCTGGACGACTTCGTGGTCACCTTCTTCACCGCCGGCCCCGGGGCCACCACCCTGCCCCTCTACATCTACTCCAGCGTGAAGCTCGGGGTGAGCCCCAAGGTCCACGCCCTCTCCACCCTCATCGTGGGCCTTAGCGCCTTCTTCTTGGCCTTGGGGTATGCTCTCAGCCGGAGGAGGGTATGAGGCGGGTTGGAGTTTTGCTCCTGGCGGCGGCGCTGGTGCTTCTGGGATGGCTCTTCTTTCGGCCCAAGGCGCCTTCGGGCGCGGGCACCCTTTACTTCCTCAACTGGGCCGACTACATCCCCGAGGAGCTCCTGCGGAAGTTTGAGCGGGAGACGGGGGCCAAGGTGGTCCTGGACACCTTTGAGTCCCCCGAGGCCATGCTGGCCAAGCTCAAGGCGGGGGCGGACCGGGAGTTCTCCCTGGTGGTGGCCCCCGACTACTACGTGCTCCAGATGGCCCGGGAGGGGCTCGTCGCCCCCCTGGACAGGGGGAGGCTGAAGAACCTCGGCAACCTGGACCCCTTCTTCCTAGACCCCCCCTACGACCCCGGCCTGCGGCACTCCGTCCCCTACCTCTGGGGCACCACGGGGATCGCCTACCGGGAGGACCTGGTAAAGGGGCCGGTGGACTCCTACGCCGTCTTCTTTGACCCCAAGGCCCAGGTGGGGCCCTTCCTCCTCCTGGACGAGATGCGGGAGACCATCGGGGCGGCCCTCCGGTACCTGGGCTACTCGGTGAACGCCACGGACCCCCAGGCCCTGGAGAAGGCCAAGGAGCTCCTCCTCGCCGCCAAGGGGCGCTCGGTGGGCTTTGCCGGAGGGGTGGAGGCCTTAAACCGCGTCCTGGCGGGGGACGCCGCCCTGAGCCTCGCCTACTCGGGAGACGTCCTCCAGGCGAGGGCGGAGGACGAGCGCCTCCGCTACGCCCTGGCCAAGGAGGGGGGGACGCTCTGGACGGACGCCATGGTGGTGCCCAAGCGGGGCCCGGCCCAGGAGCTGGCCTACCGCTTCGTGGACTTCCTCCTGGAGCCGGAAAACGCCGCCCTTTTGGCGGAGTACACCCGCTACGCCACCCCCGTGGCCAAGGCCATTCCCCTCCTTCCCGAGGAGATGCGCAAGGACCCCACCGTTTTCCCGCCGGAGGAGGTCCGGGCGAGGCTTGAGTACCTCAAGGACCTGGGCCCGGCCATCGCCCTCTACGACCGGGTCTGGACCGAGGTGAAGGCCCGCTAAAGGCGCCCCGGCCCCCCAGGCCCTATACTGGGGGCATGAAGCGGGCCCTCCTCGTCCTCTTCCTCCTCGGGCTTTCCGCCTCGGCCCAGGGGGTGGAGGCCCTTTGGGCCAGGACCTGCGCCCAGTGCCACGGGGAGAGGGCCCAGGGGGTGAGGCCCTACCCCGGCCTCCAGGGGGCCCTCCCCCTCTTCGCCACCCCGGAGGGGAGGCGCTACCTGGTCCTCGTGGTCCTCTACGGGAAGAAGGGGGAGGCGGGGCTCATGCCGGGCTTCGCCCAGCTCAAGGACGAGGAGGTGGCCGCCCTCCTCAACCACCTCATGGCCCTCCTCAAGGCCAAAGGGGAGCCCTTCAAGCCCGAGGACGTAAGGAAGGAGCGGGGCCAGAACCTGGCCCCGGACCGGATCCAAAGGCCCTAAAGGGGGTCTTCCAACACCGCCCCCTCGTCCGCCTGGCGCACCAGGGCGGCGTAGCGGGCGAAGAGGCCGTGGGCGAAGGTGGGGGGGCGGGGGCGCCACCCGGCCTTCCGCCTTTCCAGCTCCTCCTCGGGGAGGAGGACCTCGAGGCGGCGGCCTTCCACGTCAATCCGGATGCGGTCGCCCTCCTGCAGGAGGGCGATGGGCCCGCCCACGAAGGCCTCGGGGGCGATGTGGCCGATCATGAGGCCCCGGGTGCCCCCGGAGAAGCGGCCGTCGGTGAGGAGGGCCACCTCCGGCCCCAGGCCCTCCCCCACGAGGGCGCTGGTAACCGAGAGCATCTCGGGCATGCCGGGGGCGCCCTTCGGCCCCACGTAGCGGATGACCACCACGTCCCCGGGCCGGATCTCCCCCTTCAGCACCTCCTCCATGGCCGCCTCCTCCGAGTCAAAGACCCGGGCCGGGCCTTCAAAGTGGGTGCGCTCCGTCCCCGCGAGCTTGAGAACGGCCCCCCTGGGGGCGAGGTTCCCTTTGAGCACCACGAGCCCCCCGTGGGGCTTGAGGGCCCTTTCCACGGGGAAGACCACCTGCTGCCCCTCCTTTTCCCGGTAGGCCCTTTCCACCTCCTCCGCCAGGGTGCGGCCCGTGAGGGTCTTCTCCTCCCCATAGAGAAGGCCCGCCTCCAGGAGGCGCTTGAAGACCAGGGCCGTCCCCCCGGCCTCATAGAGCTCCCAGGCGGTGTAGGTGCCCCAGGGCCTGAGGTCGGCGATCACCGGGGTCTTGCGGGATACCCGGTCAAAGTCCTCGAGGGAAAGCTCCACCCCCGCCTCCTTGGCCAGGGCGAGGAGGTGGAGGACGGCGTTGGTGCTTCCCCCCGTGGCGGCCACGGCGGCGATGGCGTTGAGGAAGCTCCTCCGGGTGAGGAAGTCCCTGGGCTTCCAGTCCTGCTCTATGGCCCAGGCGAGGATCCGCCCCGCCTCCTTGGTGGCCCGTTCCTTTTCGGGGTGGACGGCGGGGATGGCGTTGTAGCCCATGGGGGAGAGGCCCAGGACCTCGAGGGCCATGGCCATGGTGTTGGCGGTGTATTGCCCGCCGCAGGCCCCGGGGCCGGGGATGGCCCGGCGCTCTATCTCCAAAAGTTCTTCCTCGCCGATCTTCCCGGCGGCCCTTTGCCCCACCGCCTCAAAGACCTCCACGATGGTGAGCTTCCGGCCCCGCCACTCCCCGGGGGCGATGGTCCCCCCGTAGAGGACCATGCCGGGGACGCCGCTCCTTATGACCCCCATGGCCCCCCCGGGGATGGTCTTGTCGCAGGCGGAGAGGACCGCCATGCCGTCGTAGAGGTAGCCCTGGGCGACGAGCTCCACGCTGTCGGCGATGACCTCGCGGCTTACGAGGCTTGCCCGCATGCCGGGGGTGCCCATGCTGATCCCGTCGGAGATGGCGGGGGCTCCGAACTCAAAGGGGAAAAGCCCCGCCTCCTTGAGCCCGGCCTTGAGGTGGAGGGCGAGGCTTCGCAGGTGGAAGTTGCAGGGCATGCCGTCGGTGAAGGTGTTCACCACCCCCACGAAGGGCCTTGCGAAGTCCTCGTCCCCCACGCCCACCGCCCGGAGCATGGCGCGGGCGGGGGCCTGTTGCAGTCCTTTCTTGATGCGGTCTGACCTCATGCGTCCCTCCAGGTGGCGATCTTCCCGTGGAAGGCCCTGGCCTTGGGGAGAAGCCGCACCAGGGCCTTGGCGGCCTCCTCCGGCGTGAGGAGGAGCCCTTCCTCCTTGTAGCCCCTGAAGACCCGGTGGAGCACGGCCGAGGCGCTTCCCTGGGCCTCCCGGGCCTGGCGCTGCATCTCCGTCTCCACCACCCCGGGGCGGTAGACGAAGCAGGCGACCTCCGGGGCCTCGGCGGCGAGCTGCCGGGCCAGGTGCTCCTCCGCCGCCTTGGCCACGGCGTAGGCCCCGATGCCCGGAAGGTTGCTCTCCGCCGCCCCCGAGCCCAAAAAGACGGCGAGGCCCTCCCCTTTGCGCCGGAGGACGGGGTAGGCGAAGCGGGCGAGCTGGTAGCCGGCGAGGAGGTTGGCCTCGAGGACCTCCAGGAAAAGCTCCTCCGCCAGCTCAAAGAGGAGGGGCCCCGGGTGGAGGACCCCGGCGTTGTGGATGAAGCCCTGGAAGTTCCCCAGGGCCTCGGCCCTTTCCACCAGGGCCTGGGCCACCTCCCCTTTCCCCGCGCTTCCCGCCACGTAGGCCACCCTCGCCCCCAGGGCCTGGACCTCCTCGGCCACCGCCCGCAAGGAGGCCTCCTTTCGGGCGTTCAGCACCAGGTCAAAACCTTCCTTGGCGAGCGCCAGGGCCAAGGCCTTCCCGATGCCCCGGCTCGCCCCGGTGAGGATCAGGGTCTTTCTCATAGGAGCGCCTCCGTGGGGATCTCCACCCCCAGGAAGGCGAGCGTGAGCCCGGGGCCAAGGTCTTCCTCCTCGCGGTAGCCCTCCCCCTCGGGCCTCCGGTGGAGGAGAACCCTCCTCCCCAGTAGGTCCACCAGCCAGACCTCGGGCACCCCCGCCTTGGCGTAAAGGGGGAGCTTCACCTGGAGGTCGTAGCGGAGGGAACTCTCGGCCACCTCCACCACCAGGAGGGCGTCCTTGGCCTCGGGATGCCGGGAGGCGTAGCCCTCGGGCTCTGGCCTGAGGAGGGCCAAATCGGGGTAGAGCTCGGACGAACCGACCACCAGGGGGTTTTGCACGGAAAGCAGGACCTCGCCGCGGGCGGCCAGGGGGGCGAACCGGGCGGTGAGCCGCCGCACGATGGCGGCGTGTTTGGGGCCTATGGGGCTCATCTCTACCAGGTCTCCTTCCACGAGCTCCAGCCTCGAGTCCTCCGGGAAGACCCCGGCCTCCACCATGCGGTGGAACTCCTCCAGGGAGATCTTGTGGCGGGTCACGGCAGGACCTCCTTCACCGGCACCTTCAGCCCGAGGACCGAAAGCTCCCCGTCCTCGAGGGCCTCCGCCTCCCGGTACCCCTCCCCCTCGGGGTGGCGGAAGACGTGCACCCCATCCCGCACCAGGTCCACCACAAGGACCTCCGGTATCCCGGCTTGGGCGTAGAGGGGGAGCTTCACCTCGAGGTCGTGGTCCAGGCTGGTCTCGGCCACCTCCACCACCAAGAGGGCGTCCTTGGCCTCGGGCAGGCGGTCGCGGTACCGGGTCCTCGGGGGCTTGAGGAGGGCGAGGTCGGGATAGACCTCGGTGTCCGGGAAAAGCACCAGGGGGTTCTGCACCGAGAGCACGGCTCTATCCCTCAAGGGGCTCAAGAGGTCCACGAGGGCGTTCAGGACGTACGCATGGCGCTTTCCAATGGGACTCAGCTCCACCACCTCCCCCCGGATGAGCTCCACCCGGTCGTCCTCCCCCAGGATCCCCGCCTCGGCCATGCGGTGGAAGTCCTCGGCGCTGAAGCGGTGCCGGATCATATCCCCATCTTAGGCGAGGTGGCGGAGGACCGTGGCCGTGAAGGCCTCCGCGCCCGCGCTCCCCCCGAGGTCGGGGGGCGGGGCCTCCAGGAGGGCCTTGGCCACGGCCTCTTCCACCTTGCGGGCGAGCTCCACCAGGCCGAAGGCGTGCTCCAGCATCATGGCCGCGGAGAGGATGGCCGCCGTGGGGTTGGCGAGGCCCTTGCCGGCGATGTCGGGGGCGGAGCCGTGCACGGGCTCAAAGACCGGGGTGCCCCGGCCCAAGGAGGCCGAGGGGAGGAGGCCCAGGGAGCCGGGGAGGACGCTCAAGAGGTCCGAGAGGATGTCCCCGAAGAGGTTCCCCGTGACCACCACGTCAAACCGGGCGGGGTTTTTCACCAGGTGCATGGCCATGGCGTCCACGTACTGGTGCTCCAGGGCCACCTCGGGGTAGCCCCGCCCCACCTCCTCGAGGGTCTTGCGCCAGAACTCCCCCACCTCCAGCACGTTCGCCTTG
Source organism: Thermus sp. (assembly GCF_056332225.1). NCBI lineage: Bacteria > Thermotogati > Deinococcota > Deinococci > Thermales > Thermaceae > Thermus > Thermus sp. The sequence goes on from NZ_JBWGQW010000034.1 coordinate 12,491, forward strand.
TCCACGCTCGTCACGCGCTTTCTCCGCTTCCTCGCCGCCTCAAAGGCCACCTTGGCCACCCGCTCCACCTCGGGCTTGCTGTAGCGCTCCGTGTTCCAGGCCTCGGCCTCCGACATCCCCCGGGGCTCGCCGAAGTAGATCCCCCCGGTGAGCTCCCGGACGATGAGGACGTCCACCCCCCGGGCGATCTCCTCCTTCAGGGGGGAAAGCCTCTCCAGGCCGGGGAAGACCTTGGCGGGGCGGAGGTTGGCGAAGAGGTCCTGGCTCTTCCTCAGGGCCAAAAGCCCGGTTTCGGGGCGGACCCTCCGGGGAAGCCCGTCCCACTTGGGCCCGCCCACGCTTCCCAAAAGCACCGCCTCCGCGCTTTCCACGCCCTTCCTCGTGGCCTCGGGGAAGGGCTCCCCGAAGCGGTCAATGGCCTCCCCCCCGAAGGGGAAGACCTCGTAGGCGAGGCCCAGGCCCTCGGCCTCGTCCAGGGCCTTGAGCACTTTTAGGGCCGCCTCCGTGACCTCGGGGCCGATCCCGTCCCCGGGAAGCACCGCCACCCTCATTCCGCCCTCCTGGGGTAGGGGAGCTTCCGGTCAAACTGGTCCAAAAGCTCTCCGGCCTCCAGAAGCTCCCCGATGGGGTCCCAAAGCCCCTCCACCAGGGCCTCCCGGGCCTCCTCCCGGATGAAAAGGGGGGCTACCCGGTCCCCGAAGCGCACCTCTTTGTTCACCAGGTCAATCTCCACCTCCAGCGCGGGGTTTTCCTCCACCATCCGGAAGAGGACCCCCAGGTCCTCAGGGGCCAGGCTCACGCAGGGGAGGCCGATGGCGGTGGCGTTCCCGAAGAAGATCTCGGCGAAGCTCTCCCCGATGATGGCCTTAAAACCCGCCCGCTTGATGGCCTGGGGGGCGTGCTCGCGGCTACTGCCCGAGCCAAAGCCCGACTCCACGAGGAGGATCGTGGCCCCCCGGTAGCGGGGGTCGTTTAGGGGGTGGGGCTTGGGGCTTCCCTTCTCGTCAAAGCGCTCGTCGTAGAAGAGGTACTGGCCCAGCCCCTCGAAGGTGAGGGCCTTCATGAAGCGGGCCGGGATGATGCGGTCGGTGTCAATGTCCTCGCCCCTAAGGGGCACGGCCCTTCCCCGGATCACGGTGAACTTCTCCAACATGGCTTACCTCCCGATCCCGAAGACCTCCCGGGCGTCGGCGATCTCCCCGGCCACCGCCGCCGCCGCCACCATGAGGGGGCTCATGAGCACGGTGCGGCCCCGGGGGCTTCCCATGCGCCCCTTGTAGTTCCGGTTGGAGCTTGAGGCGGCGAGCTCGTCCCCTTCCAGCCGGTCCGGGTTCATGGCGAGGCACATGGAGCAGCCCGGCATCCGCCACTCAAACCCCGCCTCGCGGAAGACCTCGGCGATCCCCTCCTCCTCGGCCTTTTTCGCCACCCACTCCGAGCCCGGCACCACCAGGGCCCGCACCCCCTTCTTCACCTTGTGCCCCTTGAGGTGGCGGGCCACCTCCCGTAGGTCCGAAAGCCTCGCGTTGGTGCAGCTTCCGATGAAGGCCACCTGGACGGGCACCCCCTTGATGGGCTGGCCCGGCCTAAAGCCCATGTAGGCCAGGGCCTCCTCGGCCACGGGGCGCTCCTCCTCGGGAAGTTCCTCCAGGAGGGGGATCCTGCCGTCAATGGGGATGGCCTGCCCCGGGGTGATGCCCCAGGTGACGGTGGGGGCGATCTCCTCGGCCCGGAAGGTGACCACGTCGTCGTAGGGGGCGTCGGGGTCGGAGCGGAAGGCGAGCCACCTTTTCTTCGCCTCCTCCCACTCGGGCCCCTTGGGGCTATAGGGGCGGCCCTCGAGGTAGCGGAAGGTGGTCTCGTCGGGGTTCACGTAGCCCACCCGGGCCCCGCCCTCAATGGACATGTTGCAAAGCGTCATGCGGCTTTCCATGTCCATGGCCTCCACGGCGCTTCCCCCATATTCATAGGCGTAGCCCAGGCCCCCCTTCACCCCCAGGTGGCGGATGACGTGAAGGATCACGTCCTTGGCGTAGACCCCTGGGGCGAGCTTCCCCTCCACGTTGATCCGCCGCACCTTGAGCTTCTGGGCGGCGAGGGTCTGGGTGGCGAGGACGTCCCGCACCTGGCTCGTGCCGATGCCGAAGGCCACGGCCCCGAAGGCCCCGTGAGTGGAGGTGTGGGAGTCCCCGCAGGCGATGGTCATGCCGGGCTGGGTGAGGCCGAGCTGGGGCCCGATCACGTGGACGATGCCCTGGTCCCCGCTTCCCAGGTCAAAGAAGGTGATGCCGTGCTCCCGGGTGTTTTGCCTTAGGGCCTCCAGCATGCTCTGGGCCAGGGGGTCCTGGAAGGGCTCGGTGCGGTCGTGGGTGGGGACGATGTGGTCCACGGTGGCGAAGGTGCGGTGGGGAAAGCGCACCCGAAGCCCGAGGTCTCTGAGCATCCCGAAGGCCTGGGGGCTCGTGACCTCGTGGAGGAGGTGGAGGTCTATGAAGAGCTGGCTCTGGCCGTTTCGGAGCTTCCTCACCTCATGGGCTTCCCAGACCTTCTCGTAGAGCGTTTTTCCCATGCTCTCCCTCCCTATGGAAAACCCCCGGGGTTTGGGGCCCGGGGGTAGGCGGCAAAGCCTTTCCCTAAACCGGGCCTGCCCGGCTTAGGCGTAGTAGGGCGCTCCGCCGCATTGGCCCTTAGCCTAAGGGGAAGTGCCCCTTTGGGTCAAGGCCCCTATACTGCTAGCGTGCTTGCCCTTTACCACGCGGCCCGGGTTCTTGGGCTAAAACCCGCCCTCCTGGAGTCCCTGGGGCCGAGGACGCCCTTTTCCCGCCTCTCCCTTCTTGGCCTCAGGCCCAGGCACCGCCTCGAGGTCCTCGAGGGGCGGCTTTACCTGGACGGGCGGCGGGTGGGGGAGGCGCTGGAGGTCTTCTCCTACCTGGAAAAGGGGCTAGGCCGGGGGTTTTTCCCCGCTTGGATCGGGTTTTTCGCCTACGAGTTCGCCCGGCACCTGGGCCTTCCCACCCACAAACCCCTCCCCGGTCTCCCCGAGGCGACCTTCCACTACTACCCCGAGGGCTTCGCCCTCCTCTCGGGGAGGCTCGTGGAGAGGCCTTCCATGCCCTTGAGGCCCAGGCCCCATCCCCTTCCTCCCATGCCTGCACACCCCTTGGTCTCCGACTTCCCCCGGGAGGCCTTCCTTAAAGGCGTGGAGGAGGTGCAGGAAAGGATCCGGGCCGGGGTGGTCTACCAGGTGAACCTCTCCCACCGCTTCCGCCTCCTGGGGGCGGTGGACCCCCTGGCCCTTTACGCAAGGCTTCGCGCCCTAAACCCCTCCCCCTTCATGGGCCTTCTGGAGGGGGAGGGGTGGGCCGTGGTCTCGGGAAGCCCGGAGAGGCTCTTCAAAAAAGTGGGCAGGAGGCTCCTCGCCCGGCCCATCGCCGGCACCAGGCCAAGGGGGAGAACCCAGGAGGAGGACCTCCTTTCCTCCCCCAAGGAGCGGGCCGAACACGCCATGCTGGTGG
>NZ_JBWGQW010000035.1:0-10324 GCF_056332225.1 Thermus sp.
CGGGCCGCGCCACCGGGACCACCAAGGAGCTAAAGTGGGGCGTGGGCCTCGCCCTGGGCGAGTTCCTCTTCCCCGGTTCCAGCCTCGAGGTCCGCTACGCCCAGTACAGCGCCGAGAACGTCGCCAGCGTTGCTGTAGGCGCCGCTGACAAGGCCTTCGCCGCAGATGATGACCGCATCTACTCTGGTAGCGGTGGGAGCACCGGCAGCTTGGCGGGCTTCATCGGCACCTGGAAGTACTACGACTTCAACGTGAGCTACGCCGAGTTCCTCACCTCTACCGGTGACAGCGCCCGCGCCTTCCGGGTCAACTACACCGTGAAGTTCTAGGGTAAAGGCCCTGCCCCCCGCCCCCAAGGGCGGGGGGCTTTTTCACCCCAGTCAAGACCGGGCGGCGGGCCTATACTCTAGGGGATGACCTTCCGCTACCGGGGCCCCGCGCCCAAGGGGGACCAGCCCAAGGCCATCGCCGGACTCGTGGAGGCCCTGAAGGACGGGGAGCGCTACGTCACCCTCCTCGGGGCCACGGGCACGGGGAAGACGGTGACCATGGCCCGGGTCATAGAGGCCCTGGGGCGGCCCGCCCTGGTCCTCGCCCCCAACAAGATCCTGGCGGCCCAGCTCGCGGCGGAGTTTAGGGAGCTCTTCCCGGAAAACGCCGTGGAGTACTTCATCAGCTACTACGACTACTACCAGCCCGAGGCCTACGTGCCGGGGAAGGACCTCTACATAGAGAAGGACGCCTCCATCAACCCCGAGATTGAGCGCCTACGGCACTCCACCACCCGTAGCCTCCTCACCCGGCGGGACGTGATCGTGGTGGCCTCGGTCTCGGCCATCTACGGCCTCGGGGACCCGAGGGAGTACCGGGCGAGGAACCTGGTGGTGGAAAGGGGCAAGCCCTACCCCCGGGAAGTCCTTCTGGAGCGGCTTCTTGAGCTCGGCTACCAGCGGAACGACATAGACCTCGCCCCCGGGCGCTTCCGGGCGAGGGGGGAGGTCTTGGAGGTCTTCCCCGCCTATGAGACCGAGCCCATCCGGGTGGAGCTCTTTGGCGACGAGGTGGAGCGCATCCTCCAGGTCCACCCCATCACGGGGGAGAGGCTTAGGGAGCTTCCCGGCTTCGTCCTCTTCCCCGCCACCCACTACCTGAGCCCGGAGGGGCTTGAGGAGATCCTGAAGGAGATTGAGAAGGAGCTCTGGGAGAGGGTCCGCTACTTTGAGGAGCGGGGGGAGGTCCTCTACGCGGAGCGCCTCAAGGAGCGCACCCTCTACGACCTGGAGATGCTCAGGGTCATGGGCACCTGCCCCGGGGTGGAGAACTACGCCCGCTACTTCACGGGGAAGGCCCCGGGGGAGCCCCCCTACACCCTCCTGGACTACTTCCCCGAGGACTTCCTGGTCTTCCTGGACGAGTCCCACGTGACCGTGCCCCAGCTTCAGGGGATGTACCGGGGGGACTACGTGAGGAAGAAGACCCTGGTGGACTACGGCTTCCGCCTGCCTTCGGCCCTGGACAACCGGCCCCTTCGCTTTGAGGAGTTTCTGGAGAAGGTTTCCCAGGTGGTCTTCGTCTCCGCCACCCCGGGGCCCTTTGAGCTAGAGCGCTCGGGGCGGGTGGTGGAGCAGATCATCCGGCCCACGGGGCTCCTTGACCCCCTGGTTAGGGTCAAGCCCACGGAGAACCAGGTCCTGGACCTCATGGAGGGGATCAGGGAGCGGGCCAGCCGGGGGGAGCGCACCCTGGTCACGGTCCTCACGGTGCGCATGGCCGAGGAGCTCACGAGCTTCCTGGTGGAGCACGGGATACGGGCCCGCTACCTCCACCACGAGCTGGACGCCTTTGAGCGCCAGGCCCTCATCCGGGACCTCCGGCTTGGCCACTACGACTGCCTGGTGGGGATCAACCTCCTCAGGGAGGGCCTGGACATCCCCGAGGTCTCCCTGGTGGCCATCCTGGACGCCGACAAGGAGGGGTTCTTAAGGAGCGAAAGGAGCCTCATCCAGACCATCGGCCGGGCGGCGAGGAACGCCCGGGGCGAGGTCTGGCTCTACGCCGACCGGGTCTCCGAGGCCATGCGGAAGGCCATAGAGGAGACGAACCGGAGAAGGGCCCTCCAGGAGGCCTATAACCTTGAGCACGGCATCACCCCGGAAACGGTGCGGAAGGAGGTGCGGGCGGTGATCCGCCCCGAGGGCTACGAGGAAGCCCCCCTACCGGAGCTTGCCGGGGAGGACCTGAGGGAGCGGATCGCCGAGCTGGAGCTCGCCATGTGGCAGGCGGCGGAGGCTTTGGACTTTGAAAGGGCGGCCCGGATCCGGGACGAGATAAGGGCCCTCGAGGCCCGCCTCCAGGGCCTGAAGGCCCCGGAGCCCGTGCCGGGAGGCCGGAAGAAGAGGCGGCGGCGCTAAGTACCCCACCGCGGCAAAAGCCGCGGTGGGGGCCCCAGCCCGGGCACCCCATGTTGCAAAGCCAAGGTGCGGGCGCTTAGGCGAGGAGAAGCAGGGGGTGTTCCAGGTAGAGGGCCACCCGCTCCAGGAGCTTCCGGGCGAGGGGGGCCTCCAGCCCCGAGGCCGTGAGGAGGCCCTCCGGGGCGAGGAAGAGGCTGGGCCTGCCGGTGTGCACCTCCTCCTCTCCCGCGAAGCAGAGGAGGCCCTCCCCCTCCTCCCCCCCCGCCTCCCGGAAGAGGGCGAGGAAGGAGGCGGGGGGCCTGAGGCCCTTCACCCCCTCCCCCTCCACCCGGCCCACGAGGGCCCTGAGGGGAAGCTCAAGCTCCGCGAGGGCCCGCTCCGCGGCCCGGAGGAGGAAGGGGAGGGGGGTCTTGGGCACCCCGTGGACCTGGGCGAAGAGGGCGAGGGCTTCCTCGAGGCCCCGAAGCTCCACCCGCCTCCGGTAGACCCGGAGGGCGGCGGGGGCGGGGATGGGCGCGGGGGCCGGGGCCACGCCCGGGGCGGGGGGCGGCGGGGGCGGAAAGGCCTGGACTTCCCCTTGAGGCTTCTCGGGGACCGGAGGAGGCTCCTCTTCCAGGGCTCGGAGAAGCTCTTCCTCGTCCTCCAGGAGGGGTTCCTTCGAGGGGGTTTTGGGGGCGAGGAGGTCCTCCTCCCAGGCCTCCAGGGAGCCCGGGGCCTCCTCGGCGAGGAGGAGGGCTTCCTCTTCCTCGAGGTCCAGGTCCAAGTCCAGCTCCTCCTCCGCCACCTCCTCCACTTGGAGGGTGGGGGCCCTGGGGGCTTCGGGGATGAGGTCGGCCAGGTCCACCCCTTCCTTCCCGAGGGCTTCCCGGGCTCGCCTGAGCTCCTCCTCCGGGGGCAGGGGCGGAGGGGTTTCCGGCATGGGGGGAAGGTCCACCTCCCCGGCCATCAGCTTGGCCAGAAAGGCCAGGACATCCCGCTCCACGATGGTGCCGTCGGGGCCCGTGCCTTGGAGCCTCCGCCAGTCTATGCCGTTTTCCTCGGCGAGGCGCCGGGCCAGGGGCGTGATCTTGGGTTCGGCCATCTCGCCCCTATGATAGCAGGGTGGAAGCCCGCTTCGCCTGCCTCCTAGAGGTCCCTTCGCTCAAAGACCAGGGCCCCTAGGAAAGCGAAGCCCAAGGTGTAGATGAGAAGGAGGGAAAGGCCGAGCCCCGCCGCCTCCGGCCTCAGGTGCAGGTCCAGGTAGGTGGTGAGGAGGAAGGGCGTGAGGGCGGGGAAGGCCACCAGAAGGCGCATGAGGAGGAGGGTGGCCACGGCGGCCAGGGCGCTCGCCGTGGTGGAGAGGAAGAGGGTGCCGTAGAGGAGGGCCAAGGAGGCGAGGGGCATGAGGACCGCCCCCGCCAGGAGGTGGGCCCGGAGGAGCTCCCATAGGGCCTCCTTGGGGGTGAGGAGGCCCACCCCGGCGAACCCGCCCGCCCCCAGGCCCGTGCCCCCATAAAAGGCCCCAAGCCCGTGGGGCAGGCCCGCGAGCACCCCCCCGAGGAAGCTCGCCCCCAGGAGGACGAAGGGGTAGAGGAGGACGGCGAGAAGCTTGGCGAGGAGGAGTTGGGTCCGGGATAGGGGGCGAAGGAGGAGGCTCTTCAGGGTGCCCTGGGCTACCTCGCTTCCCAAGGACTCGCTTGCCGCCATCACCACCAGGAAGGGGAAGAGGAACTCCATGCCGGCCAGGAGGCTCAAGGCCACCACCTGCCACCCCGAGGCCAGGACCAGGCCGTAGACCTCCTTAAGCCCCGGGGCTAAGGCCCAGAGGAAGGGGAGGAGGAAGGCGGAAAGAAGGCCGAGCCCCACCGAGCGGAGGCGGAAGAGCTTGAAGACCTCAAAGAAGAAGAGCCTAAGCATGCTTTACCCTCTCCTGGTAGTAGCTCAGGAGGTCAAAGCGGTGGGGCACGAGGGCCTCCACCCGGTAGCCCTCTTGGAGAAGGGCTCTGAGAACCGCTTCCTTATCCCCCTCAAAGAGGATGGCCCCGCCCTGGAGCCTGGCCGAGGCCACCTGGGGAAGGGTTTTGAGGAGGGCGAGGGCCCCTTCCGGGGGGTGGGCCTCGAGGCGGTACGCCTCCCGCCCCGTGAGGACCACCTCGTCCAGAAGCCTTCCTCCGCCCAGGATGCCCACCCTTTGGGCGTAGCGGGAAACCTCAGGGAGGTGGTGGGTGGAGAGGAGCACGGCCACCCCCTCCCGGGCGAGCTCCTGAAGGAGGCCGTGCACCAGCTCCACCCCCTCGGGGTCCAAGCCCGAGGTGGGCTCGTCCAGGACGAGGACCTTGGGGCGGTGCAGGATGGCCGCGGCGAGGCCTAGGCGCTGCCTCTGCCCCAGGGAGTAGCTTCCCACCTTCTGGTCGGCCACGGCCAAAAGCTTAAGCCGGGCCAGGACCTCGCCGATTTGGGCTTCCTCCTTTACCCCGGCGAGGTAGGCGTGGAGGCGCAGGTTCTCCCGCCCTGTGAGGTAGGGGTAAAAGGCGGCGGGAGCCTCCACCACCGCCCCCAGGTGCCTCCGGGCCGAGGGGGTTTTGTGCACGTCCTCCCCCAGGAGAAGGGCCCGCCCCTCCGTGGGGAAGGCGAGGCCCGTGGCCAGGCGGATGAGGGTGGTCTTGCCGCTCCCGTTGGGCCCCGCCAGGGCGTAGACCTCCCCCGGCTGCACGGAAAGGCTGACCCCGGAAAGGACGGGCTTCCGCCCATAGCGTTTGCCCAGGCCCTCTAGCCTTAAGGCTTCCATGGATGCTATACTACCCAAGCCCCCGGTCCAGCGCGGCGGTCCGGGCGTGAACCGGGTCAGGTCCGGAAGGAAGCAGCCCTAAGCGCTCCGGGTCGGGCGCCGCTGGGAAGCCGGGGGCGCTTTATCCACAGGGTTATCCACAGGCCCTTTCGCCTCCTCCCCGCGGGCCCTTGGTTGAAAAAGCGCCTTCTGAAGCGGGTTTACTCCCCGGGCTCCGGGGCCTTGGCCGTGCGTGCCACCCCCTTTTCCACAAGGGCCCGCACCTCTTCCGGGGTGTAGCCCGCCTCGAGGAGCACCTCCTCCGTGTGCTCCCCAAGAAGGGGCGGGGGAAGGCCTGGCCCCGCGGGGGTCCGGGAGAGGAAGCGAAGAGGGTTCGCCAGGGTAGGAAGGGCGCCCAAGAGGGGGTGGGGGAGGGTCCAGACCGCACCCCGGGCCTCCGCCTGGGGGTCCTGGAAGGCCTCCTTCAGGTCGTTCACCGGGGCGGCGGGGACGCCCGCCGCCTTAAGCCTCGCCAGCCAGTGGGCCCGGGGACGGGCCTTGAGCGCCTGGGAAAGGGCCTCCACCACCTCCTCCCGGTGGGCTACGCGCTCGGCGTTGGTGGGGAAGCGCTCCGCGAGCTGAGGAAGGGCCACCACCTGGCAGAGCCTCTGGAACTGCTCGTCGTTCCCCACCGCCAGGACGAGCCATCCGTCCTCGGCGGGAAAGGCCCCGTAGGGGACGATCTGGGCGTGGGCGTTGCCGAGCCTCCTGGGGGGCTTTCCCGTGAGGAGGAAGCTTTCCCCCAGGTTCGCCAGGGCGAAAAGCCCCACGTCAAAGAGGGAGAGGTCTATGTGCTGGCCGAGGCCGCTTCGCTCGCGCTCTAGAAGGGCGGCGAGCACCGCCAAAGCCCCCATCATCCCCGTCATCACGTCAATCCAGGCCACCCCCACCTTCATGGGAGGGCCCTCCGGCTCCCCGGTCACGGACATGATGCCGGTGTAGCCCTGGAGGGCGGCGTCGTAGCCAGGCTCCTGGGCTCTCGGCCCGGTGTGGCCGAAGCCGGTGATGGAGAGGTAGACGAGGCGGGGGTTCAGGGGCCTGAGGTCCTCGTAGGCCAGGCCGTAGCGCCTGAGGTCCCCCGTCTTGAAGTTCTCCACCAGAACATCCGCTTCTTGGGCGAGGCGGCGCACCGCCTCCTGGCCTTCGGGGCGCTTGAGGTCCAAGGCCACGCTCCGCTTCCCCCGGTTCACCGCGAGGAAGTAAGCGCTCTCCCCCTCCAAAAAGGGCGGCCCCCAGCCCCGGGTCTCGTCCCCCCAAGGGGGCTCCACCTTGACCACCTCCGCCCCCAGGTCGGCCAGGATCATGGTGCAAAGGGGCCCCGCCAGAACGCGGGAGAGGTCCAGGACCTTGAGGCCGGAAAGGGGCTTCATAGGGGCATCTTACGCCGGTATAGTGGAGGCGTGGGCCTCGCCTTCCGGCACGCCTTGGCGCTTGCGGTGCTCCTCTTCGTCCTCCTCCCCTTCCTCTGGATGGCCTACGCCGCCTTCATGCCCAAGGAGGCGGTGTACTCGGGGGAGCTCTTCTCCCGGGTGGGCCTGAGCCTGGAGAGCGTGCGCGCCCTGGGAAAGGAAGGCTTTTGGGGGAGGCTCCTCTTTTCCCTGGTCCTCTCCTCGGGGGTGGCCTTCCTCCAGCTCTTCACCGCCCTCCTCGCCGCTTACGCCCTCAGGGCGGGGCTTGGCCTCCTCCCCTTTTACCTGGTGCTCATGGCCATCCCGGCCGAGCTTCTTTTGGTCCCTCTTTACGGCATCTTGAAGAGCCTGGCTCTTCTGGAGACCCCCTGGGCCCTGGTCCTGCCCTTCGCCGCGAGCCCCTTTGTCCTCTACCTGGTCTACCAGGCCATGCGGGGGGTGCCCGAGGAGCTTTTGGAGGCGGCCCGGCTGGACGGGGCGGGGCACCGGGTGCTCCTCTTCCGCATCCTCTTTCCCCTGGTGCGCCCCACCCTGGTGGCGGCCGGGGTGCTGGCCTTCGCCGCCCACTGGAACCTGGTGCTCTACCCCCGGGTGGTGGTTTCAGACCCCCGCTTCTGGACCCTCCAGACCTGGCTCACGGACCTGCAGCGCAAGTACCCCACGGACTGGGGCCTCCTCTCGGCGGCGGCCCTCCTCAGCGTTCTCCCCATCGCCCTCCTCTACCTCCTCTTTGAGAGGCGGGTGGTGGCCACCTTTGAGGAGGGGCTGAAGGGGTAGCTCTACTGAAGGCGTAGGCAAAGGAGGTGAGGGCGGTGCGTCTTTGGGCGCTGGCGCTCGCCTTGGCCCTTTCCGGATGCCTCCCCATGGCCATGCTGAAGCCCCCGGAGCCGGTGCGGGGTACGGAGCTCGCCCTGGGGGGACGCTGATGGCGAACCCCTTCGGGGGGCAGCAGCCCGTCCTCGCCCTTCCCTACCTGGCCTTCGCCCAGGGGGACGGGAGGTCGGAGTGGAACTTCTCCGTCCAGTAGGGCCTGCGGCTTGGGGCCAAGCTGGGCCTGGCCCCGGGGCTTGCCCTGGACGGGGGGCTCACCCTCCCCCCCGCCTTCGTGGAGGGCGCGGACTGGAGCCGGGGGGTGCCCCTGGTCCTGGATGGGGGGGTCATCCTGGGGGAAGGGGGGGCCTACCTTTCTCCCAGGCTCCACCTGGTGGGCGTTCCGGGCTCGGGGTGGGGGCTCGCTTACCAGGTTTCCGCGGGCCTTTACGGGCGGGAGTGGGCGGCGGAGTTCGGGGTGCTGGGCGGCGCTTACGGCCGCCTCACCTTCAGCCTTTCCGCCGCCTGGCGCTTTGGAACCTCTCCTTTAGCGCCCTAAGCCTCTCCCGCACCCTTTCCTCCCACCCCTCCCCCAGGGCCTCAAAGAGGGTGAGGGCCTCCAGGCCCTCGGGCAGGTACGGCTGGGCGAAGCTTCCCTCCTTGTCCTCGTGGTAGTAGGCGTACCCCTCCCCGTGGCCCAGGGCGCGGGCGAGGCCGGTGGGGGCGTTTCTGAGGTTCGGGGGGACCTCGGCCTCGGGGTGGGCCCTGGCCGCCTCCTGGGCCTTTTCCCAGGCGGCGTAGAGGCTGTTGCTCTTCGGGGCCAGGGCCAGGTAGACCGCCGCCTCCACCAGGGCGAGCTCCCCTTCCGGGCTCCCCAGGGCCTCGTAGGCCTCCTTGGCGGCCACGGCGAGGCGGAGGGCCAGAGGGTCGGCGAGGCCCACGTCCTCCGATGCGATGCGGATAAGCCTGCGGGCCACGTAGCGGGGGTCGGCCCCGCCCCGGATGAGCCTCGCCAGGTAGTAGAGGGCGGCGTCCACGTGGCTTCCCCGGATGGACTTGTGGAGGGCGGAGACCAGGTCGTAGAAGCGATCCCCCTCCCGGTCCATGCCGAAGCGCTCCGCCCCCAAAGCCTCCCGCACGCCCTTTAGGTCCACCCGGCCGAAGCTTGCGGCGAGCTCCAGGGTGTTCAGGGCGAAGCGGGCGTCCCCCCCGGCCGCCCTCGCGAGGAGCCTTAGGGCCTCCTCCTCGTAAGGGGTGCCGGGAAGGCCCCGGGGGTCTTCCAGGGCCCGCCGGAGGAGGGCGAGGAGGTCGGTTTCCCCCAGGGGCCTCAAGGGGAAGAAGCGGAGGCGGGAGCGAAGGGCGGGGATGAGGGCGAAGGCGGGGTTTTCCGCCGTGGCCCCGATGAGGGTGAAAAGGCCCGACTCCAGGTGGGGGAGGAGGGCGTCCTGCTGGGCCTTGTTGAAGCGGTGGATCTCGTCCAGGAAGAGGACGAGGCCCCCTGATTCCTGGGCCCTTTCCACCGCTTGCCGCACCTCCTTGAGCCCCGCCGCCACCGCGGAGAGGTGGAGGAAGGGCCTCCCCACCCCTTGGGCCAGGAGGCGGGCCAGGGTGGTTTTGCCCGTGCCCGGGGGGCCGAAGAGGACCAAGGAGGAGAGCCGCCCCGCCTCCAGCATCCGCCTTAGAAGCCCCTTGGGGCCGGTGAGGTGGGGCTGGCCCAGGACCTCGTCCAGGCTTTGGGGCCTGAGGCGCTCGGCCAGGGGCTCCACTTCTTCCATGGTAAAGGGCTTGTGGTAGGCTTGGAGGGGATGCGGGCCCTCTTCCTCTTGCCGTGGGGGTTCTTTCTCCTTGGCCTTCTTCCCCTAGCCGTGGTGGACCCCGTGGGAGAGGTGGGGCGGAGCCTGGGCCTCCTCGTGGCCGCCCTTCTCTTGGCGGCGGTGGGGAGCTTGTATTCCCGCTTCCCCGTGGCCTTTCCCGTGCAGCTGGCCTTGGTTTTGGGCCTGGGGCTCCTCGCCTTTCAGCTTTCCCTGGAAAGCGCCCTTCTGCTCACCGGCCTCCAGGTCCCCGGGTACACCGCCATGGGAGGGGTGCTGGGGGCACTTTCCCTGGGGGTGGCTTTCTTCCTGGGCACGGGGCGGGAGGCTCCCCTCCTCCCCCCCCTGCCCGGGGTGGGGAGCCTCGAGGACCTCCGGCGTATGGCGGGGGCCCTGGAGGGGCTCGCCTTGAGGCGGCCCTTGGTCCTCGTTTACCTGGCCACGGAGGCCCCGCCCGAGCGGCTAGAGGCGGAGCTCAGGCGGGGGGACCTGGCCTTCCGGCTTCAGGGGGGGTACCTCCTGGTTCTCCAGGGAGGACGCCCCGAGGACGCCCTGGGCCTCCTCAAGCGGCTTAGGGCCCGGTTTCCCTTCTCCGGCTACGCCGTGGAGCGCTGGCGGGGGGGGAGCCTGGAGCGGGTGCTCGCCCGCCTCGAGGCCGAGGCGCTCTTGCAGTCCTAAGCACCCCACCGCGGCAAAAGCCGCGGTGGGGGCCCCAGCCCAAGCTCGGGCACCCCATGTTGCAAAGCCAAGGTGCGGGCACTTAGGACTGGTGTAGCCTTCCTAGCCCTACACCGCTTCCGGGTGTACGGGAAGCCCCCTTGCCTAGGCCTTTCCCTCCTTCCCGTGGCCTACCCTTAGCCTTAGGAGGTCTACCATGGAGCAGGCCAAGGAAATCAGCCAGGCGTGGCAGGAGGCCCTGGAAACCTACGGGGAGCGGGAAGAGGAGTAGCCTCAAAGGGGCACCGGGGGCGGCCCTTCGCTCCCGGTTTGCCCTTTGGGGGGCCCAAGGAGCGCTCCCGGAGCCCCGCAGGTGCTTCCATTCCCCTTCGCCACGGGAAGGCCCTTAGGATAAGGGCA
>NZ_JBWGQW010000035.1:10333-15855 GCF_056332225.1 Thermus sp.
CGGGGACCTGGGCGTGGCCGTGGCCAGCAAGTTCCTGGCGGTGGGGGCGGTGGTGCCCTTCGCCGACTACCTCAAGGGGAGGTACGGATGGAGCTAGGGGCGGGGGGCGTGGTCTTTAACGCCAAGGGGGAGGTCCTCCTTCTCCGCGACCGCATGGGCTTCTGGGTCTTCCCCAAGGGCCACCCGGAGCCGGGGGAAAGCTTGGAGGCGGCGGCGGTGCGGGAGGTCTGGGAGGAGACGGGGGTCCGGGCGGAGGTCCTCCTTTCCCTCTACCCCACCCGCTACGTGAACCCCAAGGGGGTGGAGCGGGAGGTCCACTGGTTTCTCATGCGGGGGGAGGGGGCGCCGAGGCTGGAGCAGGGCATGACCGGGGCGGGGTGGTTCGCCCTCGAGGAGGCCCGCGCCCTCCTCGCCTTCCCCGAGGACTTGGGGCTTTTGGAGGTGGCCCTTGAGCGTTTACCGCTTTGAGGAGAAGGTTCCCAGGGTCCACCCCACGGCCTTCCTCGCCCCCGGGGCCTACGTGGTGGGGGCGGTGGAGGTGGGGGAGGGGGCCTCCATCTGGTTCGGGGCCGTGGTCCGGGGGGACCTGGAAAGGGTGGTGGTGGGCCCCGGCACCAACGTCCAGGACGGGGCCGTCCTCCACGCCGACCCCGGCTTCCCCTGCCTCCTTGGGCCCGGGGTCACCGTGGGCCACCGGGCGGTGGTCCACGGGGCGGTGGTGGAGGAGGGGGCCTTGATCGGCATGGGGGCGGTGGTGCTGAACGGGGCCCGCATCGGGAAGGGGGCCGTGGTGGGGGCGGGGGCGGTGGTGCCGCCGGGGATGGAGGTGCCCGAGGGGAGGCTCGCCCTCGGGGTCCCGGCCCGGGTGGTGCGCCCCGTGGACCCCCCGGAAAACGCCCCCCGCTACCGGGCCCTGGCCGAGCGCTACCGGAAGGCCCTCTTCCCCGTGGAGGCCCCGAAGCGCTACCGCCTCACCCTGAGGGGCCAGGACGCCCTGAACCCCTTCAGCGAGGTGCACCTCCGGCTGAAGCGCGCGGGGAAGGAGGCCTTGGAGGCCCTGAGGCGGGCCGCCCAGGGCTTTCCCTTGGGGCCGGAGGAGGCCTTGCCCCTTCTTCATGAGGGGCTTATCGCCCCGGAGTGAGCCCGGGGCCACATAGCGAAAAGAGCGCAAGGAGCATCATGGAGCGCAAGATGGTAGAGCTTGAGGAAACCGGGCTGACCTTCGCGACCGAGGTGGACCTGGAGCGCCTCCAGGCCCTTTCCGCCGAGTGGCTCCAGGTCATCGGGGAAGACCCGGGCCGGGAGGGCCTCCTGAAGACCCCGGAGCGGGTGGCCAAGGCCTGGGCCTTCCTCACCCGGGGCTACCGCCAGCGCCTCGAGGACATCGTGAACGGGGCCGTCTTCCAGGCCGAGGGGAGCGAGATGGTGGTGGTGAAGGGGATTGAGTTCTACTCCATGTGCGAGCACCACATGCTCCCCTTCTTCGGCCAGGTCCACATCGGCTACATCCCCAAGGACCGCATCCTGGGGCTTTCCAAGTTCGCCCGCATCGTGGACATGTTCGCCCGGAGGCTCCAGGTGCAGGAGCGCCTCGCGGTCCAGATCGCCGAGGCCATCCAGGAGGTGCTAAAGCCCCAGGGGGTGGGGGTGGTGGTGGAGGGGGTCCACCTCTGCATGATGATGCGGGGCGTGGAGAAGCAGCACTCCCGCACCACCACCAGCGCCATGCTGGGGGTCTTCCGGGAGGACGCCAGGACCCGGGAGGAGTTCTTAAGCCACCTGCGCTAACCTCACCGCCTGAGAAGGCCCATTAGGTGGAGGAGAAGGCTGAGGAGCAGGGAGAGGAGGAGGCTCGAGGCCAGGGGGATGTACACCCTTAGGCCCTCCCGCTCAATGCGGATGTCCCCCGGCAGGTGGCCGAACCAGGCGAAGAGCTTGGGGAAGTAGAGGAGTAGCGCCCCAAGGAGGAGCAGGAAAAGCCCGGCGTAGACGAGGACCTTACCCACCTCCATCCTTCACCTCCAAGAAGGCCGTGAGGGCGGCCCCGAGAAGCCCCGCCTCGGCCCCCAGGAGGGCCTTCCGCAGGGGGGGGGCCTCCCAGCCCTTAAGGTAGCCGTGGTAGGCCTCCAGGAGGGCCTCCCAGTACCCTTCCGGGGCGTTTAGGGCGAGCCCTCCGCCCACCACCACCACCCCGGGGTCAAAGGCCTTCACCAGGCTGGCGAGGCCCATCCCCACGTAGCGGGCGGCCTGGAGGAGGAGGCGCCTGGCCTTGGGCTCCCCCTCCTGGAAGAGGCGGAAAAGCTCCCGGGTGTCCACGGCCCGGTGGTAGGCGTAGCTGGCGTCCCGCTCTAAGGCGCGCCCCGCGGCCAGGGCCTCGAGGCACCCCTCCAGCCCGCAGCCGCAAGGGGGTCCCCCGGGGAGGAGGGTGATGTGGCCGAACTCCCCCCCCTGGCCCCGCTCCCCCCTTAGCACCCTTCCCCCCAGGACCACGCCCCCTCCAATCCCCGTGGACACGGTGAGGTAGAGGGAGCTCGCCTCCCCCCGCGCCGCCCCCAGGTGGTGCTCGGCGAGGGCGGCGGCGTTGGCGTCGTTTTCCAGGTGGACGGGCCGCCCCGTGGCCTCCTCCAGGAGGCGGCGGATGGGGAAGTTCCGGACTCCCGGGATGTTGGGGGTGAAGCGGATCACCCCCTCCCGGAAGTCCAGGGGCCCCGGGGTGCCGAGGCCGAGGGCCTCGGCCCTCACCCCCGCCTCCTCCTCCGCCTTCTCGGCCGCCTCCGCCAGGGCCCGCACCACCGCCTCCCCCCCCTCCTTGGGGGTGGGGAGGATCACGTGGGAGAGGAGCCTCTTTCCGTCAAAGGCCCCGGCGGCGATCTTGGTGCCCCCCAGGTCCAGGCCCACCACGATCATGGGATCCCCTCCTCCAAAAGGGCCTCGGCCTCGCCCAAGAGGGCCTCGGGCACCAAGAGGGCCACGTCCCCCATGTAGGTGCCTAAAGCGGCCTCGGGGAGGCCCGCGAAGGGGGTTTCCACGAGGGCGGGGATGCCCCTCGCCTCCAGGCGGGCCTTAAGCCCCTCGGCCACGGCCCTGGGGGCGGTGAGGAGCTTGCGGTAGGGGGTTCCGGCCACTAGGCGGCGCTCCATAGGGCCTCCACGAGCAGGGCGTACTCCCTCCCCGCCGCCTCCACCTCGGCGAGGGGGATGTGTTCCTTGGGGGTGTGGGCTAAGCCTGGGTCCCCGGGGCCATAGCCCAGCACCGGGGCCTTGGCCCCCAGGTAGGGGGCGTCGGTGGTGAAGGGCCAGAAGCCCGCCTCCTCCTGCCCCAGGGCCCGGAGGGCGGCGAGGAGAAGGGGGTGGTCCCCCGGGAGGCGGTAGGGGGGCCAGAGGGCGGGGAGGGTCATCCGCACCTCCCCCGAGGCCCTTTCCTCCTCGGGCACGTAGACCGAGGCCCGCCCCAGGGTGCGCAAAGCGGCGAGAAGCCCGTCTAAGTCGGCCTCGGGCTCGTAGCGCAGGTCCAGGTAGAGCCGCGCCACCCCCGGGGTCTGGTTCCGGGCCCCGGGGTAGGTGTCCACCCGGGTGGGGGTGAGCTTGACCCCTTGGGGCAGGGGAAGCTCCCTTAGGGCGAGGAGGTACTCCGCCAGGTCAAAGAGGGGGTTTTCCGGCCCGGAGAGGGCGGCGTGGGCCTCCTCCCCCTCAAAGTCCGCCCACGCCTCCGCCCGGCCCCGGTGCCCCCGCATGAGCCGCCTGGAGGAGGGCTCCCCCAGGAGGAAGGCCAGGGGGGAAAGCCTTTCCGCGGCGTAGCGGCTCCCCAGCCCCCCCACCTCCTCCTGCACCACGGCCAAAAAGCGCACCCGGCCCCGGAGGGGCCTTTCCTTCAGGGCCTCCAGGGCGAGGAGCATGGCCACCAGGGGGCCCTTCATGTCCACCGCCCCCCGGCCCCACACCGCCCCCTCGGCCACGGCCCCCTGGGGGTGGGGCCAGCGGCCGGGGTCCCCTTGGGGCACCACGTCCAGGTGCCCGGCGAGGACCACCTCGGGCTCCCTTTCCCCGAGGAGGGCCTCCACGTTCCCCGCCTCGTCCAGGCGGGCCTCGAGGCCCATCCCCTTCAGGGCCTCCAGGAGGAGGCCCGCCGCCTCCCCCTCCTGCCCCGGAAGGCTTTCCGCCTGGAGGAGGCGGGAGAGGAGCCGGACCCAGTCCACGCCCCTATCCTACACCCCGGGCGAGGCCCGCCTGGTAGAGGGCGATGCCCAGGGCCACGGAGGCGTTCAGGGACTCGGCCTCAGGGCGGATGGGGATGCGGAAGAGCTCGTCGCAGGCCTCCCGCACGAGCCTCCGCATCCCCTCCCCCTCCGAGCCCACCACCAGGACGAGGGGCCGCTTGAAGTCCAGCTCCCAAGAGGCTTTCTCCCCCCGCACGTCCAGGCCGTAGGCCCAAAGGCCCCGCTCCTTGAGGTCCCTTAGGGCCCGGGGGAGGTTTTTCACCTTGACCAGGGGGAGCTTCAGGGCGGCCCCGGCGCTCGCCTTCAGGGCCAGGGGCGAGAGGGGGGCGGCGCGCCGCTCCTCCGAGACCACCCCGTGGGCCCCGAGGGCCAGGGCGCTCCTTATCATGGCCCCGTAGTTCCTGGGGTCGGTGATCCCGTCCAGGGCCACGAGAAGGGGAGGCTCTTTCCTCGCCTCGGCCAGGCGGAGGGCGTCTTCCAGGGTGGCGTGGGGGGGTTCCTCCACCTCCGCCGCCACCCCCTGGTGGTGGGTGGTCCTGAGGAGGGCGTCCAGCTCAATGCGGGGCACCAGGGTGTAGTCCGCTCCCAGGCGCTCAAGCTCCCTAAGGAGCCAGCCCTCCACCCCCTTGGCCACCAGCACCCGCCGCGCCTGGCCCAGCCTGAGGGCCTCGAGGACCGGGTTCCTGCCGTAGACCCACATGGCCCGAGTCTAAGGCGTATGATGGGGGCCAAGGAGGTGCCGATGTACAAGAGCGTCCTCATGCCCACCGACGGGAGCCCCTGCAGCTTCCAGGCCCTGGAGCACGGCCTTGGGCTGGCCAAGGCCCTTTCCGCCAAGGTCCACTTCCTCTACGTCCTGGAGAACCCCGCCCAGGCCATCTGGATCGCCCCGGAAAGCGTTCCTTACGGCCTGGAGCTCCTGGAAGACCTGAAGAAGGCGGGGGAAGAGGCCATCGGGAAGGCCCTGGCCCTGGCCCGGGAGAAGGGGGTGGAGGCCACGGGGGAGGTGAAGGAGGGGGTCCCCATCCCCACCATCGTGGAGGCCGCCCGGGGCTTTGATCTCCTCGTCATGGGCACCCACGGGCGCACGGGGCTGGACAAGCTCCTCCTGGGCTCGGTGACGGAAGGGGTCTTGCACCGGGTCTCCGTCCCCGTCCTCGTGGTGCGCTGCCGCTAGATGCGCCTCCTCTCCGCCTTCGTCTCCTCCCGCCTCTCCCCTGAAGATCCCCTTTACGCCAGGCTGGTGCGCTACGGGGAGGTGGTGGCCGAGGAGGGGTTCGGCCTGGCCTGCGGCGGGTACCAGGGG